>JAQVVW010000342.1 GCA_028698765.1 Methanoculleus sp.
ATCACGGCGGTCAAACGATCCGTATACGGCCGGGGCGAACTCGATAAGGTCAGGATCGAGGTGACGGAGGGCGATCCCCTCAGGGTAGAGACGGTGCATACCGGGTTCAACCCGCGGGTGAGCGTCGACTACACGATATCCCTGCCGCCGACCGTCGTCCTGCAGAGGATCGAGAGTTCGAACGGCGGGATCGAACTCGCAGGAGTGCGGGTTACAGAGACGGAACTCCTGACATCGAACGGTCCCATACGAGTCAGCGGTGCTCCCGGCGGCGATCTCGTGGCGACCTCCTCGAACGGCCGGATCGAACTCTCGGGCGTCGGGGGCTACGTTACTGCGACGACCAGCAACGCCGGCATCACGGTGGAGGACTGCGGGGGAGTTGCAGGGCTCTCGACCTCGAACGGAGCAATCTCCGCCGGGATTCCCGCCGTCCGGGGGGACGTGACGGTATCGTCGAGCAACGCCGGCATCACGCTCAGGTTTGCCGAGGATCTGGATGCCCGGCTGGTCGCCACCACCTCAAACGGCAGGGTTACGGCAGACGACCTCCCGCTCCTGCTCGGCGAGTCGCCCGGGACCCGGATAGCGGGCACACTCGGCAGCGGGGGGCCGACGATCGCCGTCACCACCTCGAACGGGAATATCGACCTTGAGGGGCTCCGATCCCCGTAACCTTTTATCCGCACGTGACCAACCATCGAACATCCATGGACCGCCCGCACCTCCTGTATTTTACCGTTGAGGGGATACCCTGCGCTCTCCTGCTTGCCGAGATCCGGCAGGTTGTCGGCATGGTGGAACTCCGGCCGGGGCTCGGCAAACGCCGCGGGGGAGCGGGAACGATGAACCTGCACGGCAGAACCGTCCCGGTCTACTCGCTCCGCAGCCTTCTCGGGCTCGCCGACCGCCCCCCTCTCCCCACCGACGTCCTCATCATCGCTTACCCCTCTGGTGAATACGTGGCCCTCTGGGTGGACGGAGTGCGCGGGGTGCAGGAGAGTCCGGTCGAACTTCCGCCCGACACCGCCACCCCTCCCGGCGCGCTGCCGACCGAAGAAGGGGTGGTCATCATCTACGATCTCGGTGCGTTCCTTGCAGCGGAAGAGACCGCGCAGTACCCCCTCCCGCCCGGCACGGCCGAAACCGGGCGGGCGATACCGCCTCACGACGCCGAAAGGGCCGGTGCGATCCTCGCAGACCGGGCGCGGGCGGTTGCGCGGGCAGAGGAGGGGGGACGCGAGACTCCGTTCTCGGAACTCCTCACGTTCAAACTCGCAGACCAGGAGTACGCCATCAAGACGCAGTACATCCGCGAAGTCTTCATCATGCAGGAGATCACCCCGGTCCCCGGTGTTCCCGGCTTCATCGTCGGGATATGCGCTATCAGGGGCGAGATCATCTCCATCGTCGATCTCCGCGCACTCTTCTCGATCCCGGAACAGGGCCTGACCGATCTCAACCGGGTCATCGTTCTCACCGACGGGACGGTGACCTTCGGAATCCTTGCAGACTACATCACGGACATCTACATCCGGCCGACCGACCCGTTCACCCCCGTAGAGCCCGGCACGACGCCTATCGAGCAGCGTTACCTCCTGGGCGTCATAGACGGAACAGTGATCGTCCTCGACGCGGCCGCGCTCCTCGCCGACCCCGCGATGGTGATCGACCAGACCAGGAAATAAACCGGAGATATACGCTCATTATGGGTAACAGGCGTCCAGGAGCGTCATTCACGGGACGGAACATTATTTAACCCCGGGTGTGCATCAGTTTATTAAGTCGTCGTACAAGAGCGCGCGGGACGGAAGTAGGATGTTCACATTTTTTTCAGATATGAAGGTCGGGACGAAGATCCTCGTCATCTGCTTATTTCTGGCGATCATCCCGACGCTTATGCTCGGCATAGTGGCGTATACCAGTTCGAGCGGTGTGATTAACGACCAGATCGAGACGCTGCTCGAGACGCAGGTGCACGACGCGCGAGGATGGACCAACGACGTCTATAAACTGACGCGCAATAAGGTGAACAGCGACCTCAACGTCCTCCGGGAGAACTTCTACGCGCGGGGCACCCCCGAGGTCATCGACGGGAAACTGACCCTGGTGGACGGGGACAGCAACCCGTATGTCATCAACGACAACTTCGAGATCGTCGACCAGGTGCAGTCCCTGGTCGGTGGGGCGGCGACGGTATTTCAGGTCTACGACGACAATGCCATCAGGGTCTCTACAAACGTCATCGGGACCGACGGCAGCCGGGCGGTCGGGACGGAACTGACCCAGAACGTCTACGACGTCGTGGTGAACCAGGGGGAGACCTACTACGGGAGCAGGGATCTCTTCGGCAAGCGTTACGTTACTGCGTACGAGCCGATAAAGGATAGCCGCGGAAACATCGTCGGCGTTCTCTTCGTCGGGACGGAGGAGCAGAAGACGCTCGACGTCGTCAAATCGAGCCTCAAAGAGACGGTCATCGGCCAGCACGGCTATATGTTCGTCGTCGACAGCAACGGCCAGCTGCTCGTGCACCCGTCCCGGGAGGGGGAGAACATAGCCGACGAAGAGTATGTCCAGGAGATG
>JAQVVW010000343.1 GCA_028698765.1 Methanoculleus sp.
AGCACAGGTTGTGCAAAACGGGGATGTGTAACGGGTTCTAACGGGCATCAGGCAATTCCCCTCCCTTACCCTGAAGGAGGCTTCATCAGGGGAAAGTTAAACCGGAACGTTCTAATAGGGAAGTTTCGCGATTGATCGGGTTTCGCCCATCCGGAACCGCACAGAAACGTATATGTTCGTCCGCCCACATATTCATCATTACTTCTTGATGATATTCATGCTTCTTGCGCGGCAAAGGTCACCCCGGGCATGCGAAGGCACCGGACGGGGAGCATAATCGTATGCGAGTGCTGACGATAGGATTGGGCGGCGCCGGCTCGAGGGTTGTGGATCAACTCTACGACCATGACCAGCGTAGCAAGGTCTACTGCATGAGTGCGGTAGCGATCGACATCGACCCGAACTCACTGCTGCAACTCCGTCACCTCCCGAACCCCGCAAGGATCTTCTTCCCGCGAGTCGATATCCCCGATCACGCCCTTGTCACGAATGTGATCGATATCGAGGAGGTGATGACCCGCCTCCAGAGCATGGATACGATGGAGATCGACGCCATCCTCCTCTGTTGCGGCCTCGGGGGCAGCGTCATCGATATCGCGCCGCTCATCATTGCCGAGATCCGCAAGTCCTACGTGGAGCCGATCTTTGCTCTTGCCGTGCTGCCGTGCCTGGAGGAAGGGAAGCGGGTCTCGGCCAAGGCCGCCGACGACCTCGACGCGCTCCAGGAACTCGTCGATGCCGTCATCCTCTTCGACAACGAGACATGGTCGCAGAAGATCAAGGCGGCCGCCGCTGCAGCCGGGGCCGAGAACGCCGGCGTCATGGGCCAGCTGCGCCAGACCTCCATAGGGTCGGACCCGAGAACCCACTATAACATGCTCAACGAGAGGATTGCACGTCAAATTGGCCTCCTTCTCCGCGCCGGGGAGTTCAACGAATCCGGGCTCGAAGTCGCGGAGATCGTTCTGGATGCCGGGGAGGTCCTCAACACCCTGAAAGGAAACGGGTTCGTCGCGGTCGGCTACGCCACGGAGCGGCTGCCGACCGGATGGCGAAACGTCTTCCGCCGGCGGCAGTCGCTAAAGGACTTCATCCAGGGTTCGCAGGAGAAGGCCGCACGGATCATCTCCCTCGCCAAAAAAGCGGTCTATGAAGACGTATCGATTCCCTGTGATCTTACGAGCGCCGACAAGGCGCTGGTGCTGATCGCCGGGCCTTCGGCCGAACTCTCGATGAAGGGGTTCCAGACCGTCCGAAAATGGATCGATCGAAGCATCGCCGGTCTCGAGATGCGATCGGGCGACTACCCGGTGAAGAGCACATCGTATGTGGGGATCATCATCGTCCTCTCGGGGCTCGCCAACATCCCCCGAGTCGAGGAACTCCGGGAGATCCGGGTGGAATACCAGCTCGAGTGCGAGGAAGAGCGACTGAGGATGGAGGAAGAGGCGCGACTGCGCGAGGAGGGGGAAGCTCTCGCGGCCGGCGCAATCTCTGAAGTGCCGGACGAGAGCGATATCCCCGGGTTTGCCTCGCCCTTTGAGTCGGCATATCTTGAGGAGACCGGATACATGGCTGAACCAACCACACCGGAGAGGGATGAGATGATCTCGCTCTCGGGCCGCGGCGAGAGCGGCCACAAGCGCAGGGACGATACCATCGACATACTCCCGAAAGCCGAGAAGGAACAGGATGACGGGGCACTCATCCTCCCCCCGAAACCGGGCGGGAGGGAGATCGATCTCGCCGGATCGGCCTCCGTCACCTCGTCGATGCCCGCCCCGAAGAACTCTACCTTCGGCCTGAAAGGGATCACCATCGAGAAGGCAGGGCCGAAAGACGATGCAATAACCTATTCCGCACCCTTAAAGCCCGTGCAGCGGCCGAGAGAGGGGGCGCTTTCGGCAGATGCGGGCACCCTGGATCACGGGGTGCAGCGGCCGAAAGACGGGGTGTTCACCGGCGACCACGTTACGCTCGGTCAGGGGATGCAGCGGCCAAAGGACGACCTCTTCGAGGAAGCCGGCCTGCGCGTGCGCGAAGGGGCGCCCTTGCCGAAGGATGGGCCTTCCGGCCGGGGACTTGCCCGGCCCGGCCCCGCCCCGAAGGAGGTCGATCCCTCACGAGGAAAACTCGACGTGATCGACGCAACCGCCCGGCAGAAGAGCCGGAACGAAGAGAAGCGATCGGACGAGACGGACAGCGGTATCACCTGGCTGTAGCGTCCGCTATTTTACCAAACGGTATGGTTCCTGCGCCGATCTCGGTTTTGATGACGTAGCCTTTCTCAACGGCGTGCCCGACCATGTTCATGCCGCTGAACGCAACGACGGGGAGGCGGTAGGGGTGGTTCGGGAGGTTGAACTCGCCGATGCCCCCTCCGGCGGGGAAGGCGAAGCCGCACTCCTCCATGAGGCCGACGGTCGTCTCCACCCGGTGGCGTGCGGCCGCGGGCACCGCACGGATGGTTGCAAGCGCGACGCCGGCCCGGGTCGTCACCAGCCGGTCGATCGAGGTGAGCCCGGCGGATATGAAGAGGTGGAGCGGGTCGACCGACGTCCCGCGGTAGCCGATGAGAT
>JAQVVW010000344.1 GCA_028698765.1 Methanoculleus sp.
TTTGTACTATTTAACTATGTTTAATAGCACCAAGTAACCAGAATTTAGTGTCGGGATTTTAACTGCTGCTCCGGTATCCAACGTACCCACATCCCTCTGGACGCCGGGATCGATACCCGGGAGACGGTCTCCCGAGGATCATACGGCGTCCTGTCGTCTCCGGACCCGCTGTAACGTCCGGAAGATGTCTGTCGATCAGGGCTTGAAAGTGCCCAGCAGTGCAAACCGCGAAGCATACTCCTCTCCAGAGACAGATCGGGCTCGCCGTCTTGCCCGAAAGTACTCAAGCGTCATTCGAATTATTCGGATAGATCTTAGCATTGAATAGTTTCATTTTGAATATCAGATTTACTAAATATCACGAATAATAAAATATTTATTACAACGTGCCGAATCCCCTTATAATGACACCGAACAGAGCAGTACTCCTGTGCATCCTGGTATTCGTGCTCGCGGCCCCCGCTGCAGCCGCGAGCGTCGAGCGGGCCCTCACCTCCTCCGGGAACGACCTTGCGGTGACGCTCACGGTGACGGGTATCCCGGTCGGGGGCATCGTCGAGACCATCCCCGCAGGCTGCACGTGGGTGGGGACGGACCACCCGGACGACCGAACGAGGGTCTCCGGACAGAAGATCGCGTTCGCCGTCATCGGCGAAGAGGCGATCCGCTACCGGGTGCAGGGACCGCCGGAGGCCGGTGAGGAGATCGCCGGCACGTGGGAGGACCTGCAGACCGGTGAGTCGGGCGCCGTGGGGTCGGATGGACCCCGGGACTCGGGAGAGGCCGCGCAGACGGCGGCCCCGGGCGCGCCCGGTTTTGAGTGGGCGGCCGCGCTCGCGGCGCTTGCCGTGCTATGTGCCCGGAGGTGCGGACGATGACCCGTAAACTCCTCCTGCTCGTCTGCTGCATCCTTTTCCTCGTCGGCTCGGCGGCGGCAGAGGCGGTCCCGTGCGACCGCGACGGCAGCGGCAGACTGACGGCGTCCGAGCTCGCGGCCGCGATCCTCGACTCGCTGGACGCCCGGTTCATGGGCGGAACGTTCGAAGCCCCGTCGTCCGACGACCTCCGGGACGCCGCGTACGTCTACGAGCACTGGGACGGCTGTGCGCTCACGATCACCGATTCTTCCGGGCGGACGACGACACTCACCCGCCCGCTCCGGGGGATCGCGGCCTTCAACAGCGACACCGTTGAGATGATGCGGTCGATCGGCGTGGAGCCCGACCGGATCGTGGGCGTGAGCAAGTACACTCTTGATGACCCGACCTACTTCCCCGAGTACCACGGGAAGGCGAACCTCGGGTCGGTCTGGTCTCCCGACTACGAGCAGGCTGCCTCGGTCCGCCCCGATGCGGTCTTCCTCTACGCCAGCATCTCCCAGTCGTCCTGCGACGAGATCGAAGAGACGCTTTCGTCCATCGACCCGACCATCCGCTTCTTCCGGTTCGACAGTTACCGGCCGGCGGCCTATGCCGACGAGGTGCGGAAGATGGGGCTCCTCCTCGGGAAAGAAGAGGGAGCCGAACGGTTCCTCGCGTTCCACGGGAGCGTGATGGATACCGTTGCCGAACGCATAGCCTCGATCCCGGCCGATGACCGTGTGCCGGTCTACCTGGAGAGCTGGAACGACTACAAGAGCGCCGGAAAGGGATCGGGCTACGACGAGAAGATCGAGCTCGCCGGCGGCAGGAACATCTTCGCCGACACCACGGTCGAATACCCGACGGTCGACCCCGAGGCGGTCATCAGCAGGAACCCCGGCGTCATCATCAAGATCGTGGGCGCCGGCGAACTGGTCTTCGGCGGCTACGGCGGCGACGACCCGGCGCCGTTCGAGACGGTCCGCCGCGCAATCGAGAGCCGGCCGGTCTGGGACCAGATCGGCGCGGTCACGGGCGGGAGGGTGCACATCATCCATTCCGACGTCATCGGAGGGCCTGAATATTTCATCGGCGTTGCATACATGGCAAAGTGGTTCTACCCGGATCTCTTCCCCGACCTCGACCCCCGCGCCGTCCACCAGCGGTACCTGAGCGAGTTCCAGCGGCTTGACTACGACCTCGACGAACACGGAACATTCGTATACCCGGCATGATGACCGATTTCGGCAGGCAGGAATACACGCGGCTCACGGAGAAAAGGGCGCTCTTCATATCCGCCCTCATCCTGATCCTCATAGCGCTTGTCGGGATCGCCGTGACCCTCGGATCGGCGAACCTCCCGGTCGCCGACTCCTACCTCGCTATCCTCGCCGGGCTCTTCCCCGAATCGGTGGTAGACCTGCCGGACCGGATGATCGAGTCCAACGCCGTCGGGATCGTCTGGGGCTGGCGGCTGCACCGCGTGCTCTTCGCGATCGTGGCGGGGTTCGGGCTTGCGATCGCCGGCACGGTGATGCAGGGCGTCCTCAGGAACCCGCTTGCAAGCCCCTTCACACTCGGAATCGCTTCCGCCGCCTCGTGCGGCGCATCAATCGCCATTGTCCTCGGGGCCGGTTTTCTCTCCGGCTACCTCGTCATAGGAAACGCCTTCCTCTTCGCCATGCTCGCTGCAGGCGCCATCTACGGCATGG
>JAQVVW010000345.1 GCA_028698765.1 Methanoculleus sp.
CCCTACAAACGCTGAAGCACGCAGGAATGCTGAAGCGTACTGTCTTCTTCACCGATAGCCGTGCGAACAAGAACGTCACTGTTTTCGACACCACACTGCGCGACGGTGAACAAACACCGGGCATCTCATTCACGCTTGAAGAGAAACTCGGTATTGCTGAACAGCTCTCCGGAATAGGAGTCCACGCCATCGAAGCGGGCTTTCCCGCATCCTCGGATGCCGAACGCGAGATAGTCCGGGCCATCATGAACCTCGGGCTCTCCGCACAGGTCTGCGGCCTTGCGCGGTCGCTCCGGGCCGATGTGGATGCGTGCATCGACTGCGGCGTCGACATGGTCCACGTCTTCATCCCGACCTCCGACGTCCAGCGCGAGTACACGATCAAAAAGACCCGCGAGCAGGTCCTCGAGGCCACCGGCGATATCATCGCGTATGCGCGCGACCACGTCGGCCGGTGCATGTTCTCCGCGATGGACGCCACGAGGACCGACTGGGATTACCTGATAGAGGTATACCGTGTTGCAGTGGACGCCGGAGCGACGATCATCAACGTGCCCGACACGGTCGGCGTGATCACCCCGACGGCCATGAAACGCCTCATCGAGCGGATCGACCGGGAAGTGAACTGCCCGATCGACGTCCACTGCCACAACGACTTCGGGCTTGCGGTGGCAAACACCATCGCGGCGGTCGAGGCCGGCGCCTCCCAGGTGCAGGTGACGGTGAACGGCATCGGCGAGCGGGCAGGTAACGCCGATCTCGCGCAGACGGTGATGGTGCTCTCGTCCATCTACGGTATCGATACCGGCATCCGGACGCAGAGCCTCGTCGAGACCTCGCGGCTCGTCTCCCGCTACGCGGGGATGAGCGTCCCGGCCATCCAGCCGATCGTCGGCGAGAACGCCTTCGCCCACGAGAGCGGGATCCACTCCCACGGCGTCATCACCCGGTCGGATACGTTCGAGCCGGGGATCATGACGCCGGAGATGGTCGGGCACCGGCGCAGGCTGAAACTCGGCAAACACGCCGGGAGGCATGCGGTCAAGCAGATGCTCGCCGAGGTGCACATGGAGCCAGCCGACGAACAGATCGACGAGATCGTCCTCCGGGTGAAGGCGATTGCCGGGAAGGGCAAGCGGGTGACGGACGCGGACCTCTACGAGATCGCGGAGAGCGTCATGCAGATCGCGCCCGACGAGAAGACCCTGGAACTCCAGGACGTCGCCATCATGACCGGCAACCACGCCATTCCGACGGCAAGCGTCAGGGCGACCGTCGACGGGGTCGAGCACATCTTCTCGAGCGTCGGCAACGGCCCGGTGGACGCGGCCGTGCGGGCGATCCTCGGGATCATCCCGGCCCCGGTTCACCTGAAGGAGTTCAACATCGAGGCGATCTCCGGCGGCACCGATGCTCTCGGGCACGTCACCATCGCCGTCGAGGACGAGCGGGGCCGGGTCTTCGATGCCAGCGCCTCGAGCGACGACATCATCCTCGCATCGGTCGAGGCGGTGATCAACGCGATCAACCTCGTCTGCCGGACGCACAAACTCGACCGGGAACCAGTGGAGTGAACGATTCACTCCGTTTTTTAAAAAATGACGAATCAGGCGGAGCCGGGAGGCTGCTGTTTTCCTTCCAGCGCTCCCCTGATCTGCGCGGATAACTGCTCGAACCTGCCCTGCAACGCCTTCTCCTGCTTCTCAAGCGACTTGACGCGGAGGTCGAGCGTCTCGATGCGCTCGTTCAAGGAAGCAAGCACCTGCTCCTTGCTCTTCTGCATCATGACGCTGCCGACGTTCATGAAGACCGCCGCATCCTCGGAGACGTCGGCCAGGTCCTCGACCGCGCGCCGGGCTTCGCGGACCGTCAGTTCGTACTGTGCTTTCTGCGATACCACGGTCTGGAGCTGCTGCTGCATCTGCTGAAGCATCGCCAGCTGGTTCTGCACTTTTGGCGGGATGTTTTCCATATTCATCTACTCCTGGAATGGACGAAGATCGGTAACAGTATTTCTGGTGGCGGGCAGCGGCCTTCCCGACCCTCTGCCCTTTCTCTACATCATAGGGACGCGGAACTCATTAAAGGTGAGGGTTCAGAGAAGGGGGGTTCCCCATCATCCTGACGGGAAAGCAAGTTCCCGCATCTCGACCGCTATGGTTATCAGCCGCAGCCAGGTGTTCAGGGCCGCCCTGAGCGCGGGTATATCGGTGGCGCTCACATCGAGAACGAGCGCATCGTCGTCCGCGAGTTCGACCCGGACGGACGACCGGCCGCCCACGTCGCCCATCTCCTGGCAGACGGAGAGGTAGAGGGCACGGGCATCGGGGGTCGCGAACCGGAAGACCGCTGTATGCGTCATGGAGTCACCTTCAGGGTGTAGCGTCTCCGTTGCGTTCCGTCAAAGACGATCCGATGTCCCGTAAGGGACTCCCCGGCAAACACGGTGTCGACGTGATCCTTGAGCGCCTCGTACACGAAACGATCCGAGACGAAGAGTCCGCGGGCGATCGCACCGGCCCGCTCCTCGACGGCAAACGACCCGACACGGATCTCTGCCGCCGACTCTCC
>JAQVVW010000346.1 GCA_028698765.1 Methanoculleus sp.
CAGCAACCCCCGGATCCACCGCTCCACCGTTCCGCGCCCCGGAAAGGAGGTGCGGGGCAGACGCGGGGCGCCGCACCGCGATATTCGCGCGTATCCCGGATCTCCCGCGGCAGCAGTCATCGTACGGCAACCCCGGGTTGTACGGATCGCCCCGGGCACGATCACCGTCGGGTTCTTGACCCCTTCATTTCCAGTGGAATTTTCGCCTCAGGAGCATCACCGGCTGAGGCATCGAGTTTTTCCTTCGGGCGGTATGCCGATATGTACGCAGATCATTTCGCCGGGGTGCGGCTGTGCGCCCAAAGATATGCCCGGGGTTTCGAGGATAGAGCATGTACGACCGATACAAGCGCAGCGCGATCCCGACCGGCCAAAATCCCCGAATAAATCCACATCTCCAGTGGAAATAAAGGGGTTCTCTATCCGTCATTCCTCTGTCGGACACCAGAACGCCGGTTGCCTGTTCTCAGATCTCTCATAAAAGAGTTGCGATTTTCATTTGAAGATATTTATGGAGGTATTTTTATTTTAACGATTCCAGAAAGCTTCCCATACGGGAGAGAGCCTCCTTGAGATCGTCCCGCGAGACGGCGTAGGCGCACCGGACGTGCCCGGCGCCGGAGGGGCCGAGAGCGCTCCCGGGGACGACCGCGACGTGCTGCTCGCGCAAAAGCCCCTCCGCAAACTCGACATCGGTCAGGCCGGTGGACTCCACCGACGGGAAGGCGTAGAACGCGCCCTTCGGAAGGTGGCAGGCAAGACCGAGTTTGTTCAGTCCGTCGACGAAGAGGTTGCGCCGGAGACGGTACTCCCGGACCATCGCGTCCTTCTCAGCCCCTCCGTTCCGGAGCGCTTCATACGCCGCGACCTGCCCCATGACAGGGGCGCAGAGCGCGACGTACTGGTGAATCTTCAACGCCGCCGCGGTGATCTCGGGCGGGGCGCAGAGGTAGCCGATCCGCCACCCGGTCATCGCAAAGGCCTTCGAGAACCCGTTCAAGGTGATCGTCCGGTCCCGGAGCTCCGGGAGTCGTGCCGGCGAGAAGTGGTCGCCGTCGTAGGTGAGCTCGGCGTAGACCTCGTCGCTGATGAGGAGGAGGTCATGGTCGACCAGGAGATCGGCGATGCCGCGCCAGTCCCTCTCCTCCATCACCCCGCCGGTGGGGTTGTTCGGGAAGTTTGCAATCAGGGCCTTCGTCTTTTGGGTAATGGACTCCGCGAGCGCGTCGGCCGTCAGCCGGAACTCGTCCCCCGCCCGGCAGAGGACGGGCACCGGGGTTCCTCCGGCAAGGGAGACGCAGGGGGCGTAGGAGACGTAGCAGGGCTCGGCAACCAGGATCTCGTCGCCGGGATCGGTGACCGACCGGATGGCGATATCGGCCGCCTCAGAGACGCCGCAGGTGACGATCATCTCCGCTTCGGGATCGTAGTGCGTGGCAAAGCGGGTATCCAGGTAGCGGCTGATGGCGTCCCGGAGCTGGGGCGTCCCCTTGTTCGAGGTGTAGGCGGTCGATCCCTGCTCGATCGAGTAGATGGACGCCTCACAGACGCACCAGGGGGTCACGAAGTCCGGTTCACCGACGCCCAGGGATATGACGTCTTCCATCGTCTGGGCGATGTCGAAGAACTTGCGGATACCCGAAGGAGGTATGGCGCGGGCCCGTTTCGAAACGAAGTCCCTCATGCACCTCACCTCAGAACGAGTAGGGGAGCCGCTCGACCTCTTCGCGCTCGGCGAAGGTGGTGCCGTTCTCCTTGTAGGTCTTCATGATGATATGCGTCGCCGTCTCGCGGATCCGGTCCATCGGGGCGATCTGTTCGGCGACGAACCGGGCGATCTCGTGCATGCTCGGCCCGGTGACCAGGATCTGGAGGTCGTACGCGCCGGTCATCAGGCGGAGCGACCGGACCTGCGGGAACCGGGCGATCCGCTCGGCGATCCGATCGTAGCCGAAGTCCCGCTCGGGCGAGACTTTGAGTTCGAGCACGGTAGCGACGTTTCCGTCGCCGGCCCGCTCCCAGTCGACGACCGCCCCGTAGCGGCGGATGATCCCGTCCGCTTCCAGCCGGCCGATCCGGTCTTTTACGTCCTCTTCACTCATCTCGGCCAGCACCGCGAGTTCTTTTTCCGGGGTGCGGCAGTTCTCCTCCAGGAGGTGGAGGAGGATACGGTCCTTCTCGTCCATAGTTTCACCTGAACATTGCTCTCAGTCGGTTGATGTCGAGTTTCTTGAGCCTCTCGTCGTCGAGCCTCGGGTCGCGCGTGACGACCTCCTCGATCTTGCTCGTCGTTGCGTCGAACCACATCTCTTTCGTCCGGCCGTAGCGGCCCCGCGATATGACCCGGGTGTTGATGACACCGAGCATGTTGAGCTCAGAGATGAGGTCGGTGATCCGGCGGTGCGTCAGGACGTCGAGATCGATGATCCGGGCGATCTCGCGGTAGACCACCGTGACCTCGCCGCTCGTGAAGATCCGTTTGCCCATCTGCTCCAGGATCAGCATCGCGTAGAGAACCGCCTTGCTCTGGGTCGGGAGGGTGGAGATGCACTCCACCATGCTGTCGG
>JAQVVW010000347.1 GCA_028698765.1 Methanoculleus sp.
GCCATATCGCACTCGACGAAGGGGACCTCCTTTGAGTTCAGGAACTCTTTGAGTATCTCGCAATTCGGGCAGAATTCCAGTGTGTATACGGTGAATTGCGTTGTATCTGAAATGATAATACCCCCGGATTATTCGGTCACTATATTTTCGTTTTGCACGGTTATAACAGATCTCATTCTATGCGGGACGCTGCTTCTCATCCAAAAGCACATCCCCGCACCAGCGGTACGGATATGCCCGATAGCCCCCTTATCCGTCAGACTTCCCGGCCGCCCTGCGCTCTGTTCCGGCACTCAAGCCTCCGCCGGACAATCACCATTTTGTAGGGTGAAGCACGATAGTACCATAGTATGGTCAGGACGTTCGTTGCAATCGATCTGCCGGAGGATATCCGGGAGCGCGCCCGTGAGTCCCAGGAGATCCTGAAACGGTCGTCCGGACGGCTCGCCATCGTCGACCCTGCAAACCTCCACCTCACGGTGAAGTTCCTCGGGGAGATCGATCCGGCGCAGGTCGATCCGGTCGTCGAGGCGCTCCGGGCTGTCCGGGCCGACCCTTTCAGCCTGACGGTCGGGTACCCCGTCTGCAACCCGCCGCGAAAGCCGCGGGTGATCTGGTGCGACGTCGCGGACGGCGGGGAGAGCGCCGCGCTTGCCCGGCAGGTGGACGATCTCCTCGCACCGCTCGGGTTCCCCCGGGAGACGCGCCCCTTCCGCCCCCACGTGACCCTTGCCCGGGTGAAAGAGTTCCATCCCTCGCAGTGCCGGGAGGCGGCGTCCATCCTGCGCGAACCGCTTGGGACCTGCCGGGTGGCGAGCATCAAACTCAAGAAGAGCACGCTCACGCCCCGCGACTCGATCTATGAGGATCTTGCGGAGGTCGCGCTTTGACCCGGTGCCCCTGCGAGGAGGAGGTGCTTGAGCGGATCCGCCCCACGCCCGAAGAGCGGACCTACATCCGTGCAATGGGAGAGCGGCTGATCGAGGCGGTGGAGCGTTCGGGGAAGGCGAAGGCGATGATGGTGGGCTCGGTCGCCCGCGATACCTTCGTCCGGGGCGACCGGGATCTCGATATATTCATGCTCTTCGACCCCGCCCTCTCCCGGGAGGAGCTCCAGGAGCAGGGGCTCGCCCTCGCGCACCGGATCGCGGAGGAGTTCGGCGCGACCTGGCGGGAGAAGTACGCGGAGCACCCCTACGTCAACGCGACGATCGACTCGCTCGATATCGATCTCGTCCCCTGCTACGCCGTTGCGAGCGCCACCGAGATCAAGAGCGCCGTGGACCGGACACCGTTTCACACCCGCTACATCCTCGCGCACATAGACGACTACGCCGACGACGTCCTCCTCTGCAAGCAGTTCGCGAAGGCCGGGGGGGTCTACGGCTCGGACCACATGACCGAGGGGTTCTCCGGCTACCTCTGCGAGATCCTGACGATCTACTACGGGGGGTTCCACCCGCTCCTTCGCGCCGCCGCCTGCTGGAGGGCCGGGGAGGTTATTGACATCGAGGAGCACGGGACGAAGGAGTTCGAGGACCCGCTCGTTGTCATCGATCCGGTCGATCCGGAGCGGAACGTGGCGGCGGCGCTCTCGCTCTCGCGGATGTTCGAGTTCGCGGAACTCGCCCGCGGCTACCTTGCGGAGCCGTCGGAGGTGTTCTTCTGCCGGTCGCCGCCGCCGCCGCTCACCGGCGAGGTCTTCGCCCGTCTCCTCTCTCTGCGGGGGACGCACCTCTTCTCCATCACGTTTGCGACGCCGGACTACACGCCTGATACGGTGGTGCCCCAGCTCCGCAAGTCCGCCGAATCGATCCGGGATCTCCTGGAGCGGAGCGGGTTTCCGGCGAGCCGCATCGACGTCAGCATGGGGCCGGAGCGGTGCATGCTCCTCTTCGAACTGATGGCCGGGACGGTTCCGTTGATGCGCCGGCATATCGGCCCGCCGCTCTCGGCGCGGGAGAACGCCGAGAAGTTCCTCGCGAAGTACGTCCGGGAGGAGGTTCTCGCCGGCCCCTACATCGAGGACGGCCGCTACGTGGTGGAAGTCCCTCGCACGTTCACCCGGGCGGTCGACCTCCTGCGGTCGAAGACGCTCTTCGAGGTCGCGCTCGGCAAGCATGTCTACCGCTCGATGAAGCAGGGCTGGACAGTGAAGGCCGGTGCGGAGTGCTGGGACGAGGAGTTTGCCTCCTTCCTCTCGGGGTTCATCGGGCGTTCGTCGCCGCTCGCGAGGATCAAGAGGACGACGGGGAGGTAGAGGGGCCCGGCCCACCGGGTGACGGTTGGAAGGTCCTGCCCGGCCTGTGTCGTTCGCCGGGTTCCCCGCTCCGGCGCCGCGGTCGGCCCGGACTTCCGATACTCTTGCCGCTCGTTGTTTTGGGTCTCTCCCGGCGGGCCCGGGGTGAGAACCGGCTACAGTTGCTCCCAGATCAGGGCATATATGGCGCCGATGAGGGGAAAGCCCACAGCACCGAAGAGGAGGTCTTCGAGGTAGAACCCGGCTGGATAGTTCATCGACGTGAAGGTGATAAAGACGCTGGGTAGTGTGTAGATCAGGAT
>JAQVVW010000348.1 GCA_028698765.1 Methanoculleus sp.
TGTTCGCGACGAAGACGTTCTCGACGCCGTCGTCGTCTTTCGTCGCCATGCCGATGACACCCCGCCCTCCGCGCCGCTGGTTCCGGTAGGTGTCGAGGTCGATCCTCTTCACGTAGTTCGAGGAGGTGAGCGAGACCAGCATCGGTTTGTCCTCGATGAGGTCTTCCTTCTCCAGGATATCGGTCGCGTGTCCGATCTGGGTCCGCCGGTCGTCACCGAAGCGGGCGCTGATATCGACGAGTTCCTTCCTGATCTCGGCGAGGATGCTTGCTTCGCTTGCGAGGATCGCGGTCAGCCGTTCGACCTCCTGTGCGAGAGCGTCGCGCTCGTCCTGGATCTTCTTCTGCTCGAGTGCCGCAAGCCGCCGGAGCTGCATCTTCAGAATGGCGTCCGCCTGCGCCTCGTCCAGGCCAAACTTCGCCACCAGGGCCGTCTGTGCCTCCTCGGTCGTCCCGGATGCCCGGATGGTTGCGATGACGGCATCGATGTTGTCGAGTGCAACAAGGAGACCGCTGAGGATGTGCCTCCGCTCCTCCGTCTTTGCGAGGTCGAACTCGGTCCGCCGCCGGACCACATCCACCCGGTGCTTGAGGAACTCGTGGACGAGCTCCTTGAGGTTCAGAACACGGGGCTGGCGGTCGACGATGGCGAGATTGATGATGCCGAAGGAGGACTCGAGCGCCGTGTGCTTGTAGAGGAAGTTCAGGATCACCTGGGGTGCGGCGCCTCTCTTCAGGTCGATGACGATCCGCATGCCGTCCCGGTCCGACTCGTCGCGGATGTCGGAGATGCCTTCGATCCTTTTGTCGCGGACGAGGCCGGCGATATTCTCGATCAGGCGCGCTTTGTTCACCTGGAACGGGATCTCGCTGATGATGATCTGCGGTGTCCGGCCCTCTTCCTCGATCTCCACGACTCCCCGGACGACGCACTTCCCGCGCCCGGTGAGGTAGGCATCGCGGACGCCTGCGGTGCCCATCATAATCCCGCCGGTCGGGAAGTCCGGGCCGGGCATGATCTGCATCAGTTCCTCCGTGGATATGCCGGGCTCGTCGATGATGCGGCAGGTCGCCTCGCAGACCTCCCGGAGGTTGTGGGGCGGCATGTTCGTCGCCATCCCGACCGCAATCCCGCTCGACCCGTTGACGAGGAGGTTCGGGACCCGGGCGGGGAGGACGTCGGGCTCCTGGAGCGACTCGTCGAAGTTCGGGACGAAGTCGACGGTCTCCTTATCGATATCGGCCAGGAGTTCCTCCGAGAGTTTCGTGAGCCTGGCCTCCGTGTATCGCATGGCGGCAGCGGAGTCCCCGTCGATCGACCCGAAGTTCCCCTGGCCGTCCACGAGCGTATACCGATAGGAGAAGGGCTGTGCCATCTTCACCAGCGTGTCGTAGATGGCCGAATCGCCGTGAGGATGGTACTTACCCATCACGTCTCCGACGATACGAGCGCTCTTCTTGTAGGGCTTGTCGCTCGTGTTGCCGAGCTCCCGCATGGCGTAGAGGGTACGGCGGTGAACCGGTTTCAGGCCGTCTCTCGCGTCAGGGATGGCACGGCCGATGATCACGCTCATCGCGTAGTCGATGTAGCATGATTTCATCTCCTCTTCTATGTTGATCGGGATGACCTGATTAGACGTCAAGGTTGTTCACCTCCTTTGCATGCCGGCGGATGAAGTCTCTCCGGGCATCCACATTCTCTCCCATAAGTTTCTCGAATATCTCGTTTGCGTAGACGGCATCCTCGATCTTCACCTGCTTGAGGATCCGATGGGCCGGGTCCATCGTGGTGGACCAGAGCTGCCCGGCGTTCATCTCACCGAGACCCTTGTAGCGCTGGATCGTGACGCCTTTCTCGCCGAACTCACCGACGATCTCCCGCATATCCTCCTCGCGGTAGGCGTACTTCTCCTGTTTTCCCCTGGCGACCCGGTAGAGCGGCGGCTGGGCGATGTAGATGTAGCCGTTCTCGATGAGTGCCGGCATATACCGGTAGAAGAACGTGAGGAGGAGCGTCCGGATATGCGCACCGTCGACATCCGCATCGGTCATCAGGATGACATGGTGGTACCGGGCTCTCTCGACGTCGAAACTGTCGCCGACCCCGGTGCCGATAGCGGCTATCAGCGCCTGGATCTCGGCGTTTTTCAGGATCTTGTGCTCCGACGCCTTCTCGACGTTCAGGATCTTGCCCCGCAGGGGGAGGATCGCCTGGAACTTCCTGTCCCGCCCCTGTTTTGCGGAACCGCCTGCAGAGTCTCCTTCCACGATGTAGAGTTCGCTCTTTGCCGGGTCTCGCTCCTGGCAGTCGGCAAGTTTCCCGGGAAGACCTGCGGATTCCAGTGTGCTCTTCCGCCGGGCGAGCTCGCGGGCGTTCTTCGCGGCTTCCCGGGCACGGGCAGCCGTAAGTGCCTTGTCTACGACGACCTGGAGGGTTTTGGGGTGCTCTTCGAAGTACTCGGTGAGCGACGAGTACACGAGCGAGTCCACGATGCCCCGGACGTTGCTGTTCCCGAGGCGCATCTTGGTCTGCCCCTCGAACTGCGGGTTCGCCACCCGCGTG
>JAQVVW010000349.1 GCA_028698765.1 Methanoculleus sp.
GAGGGTGAGCATGCGAGGGCGACCGCCGACCGCGAGGCCCTCGTCGCGGCGCTGGCGGACCTCTCCGGGCGGCGCACCGTCTCCCAGCGCTTAAAAGAGCAGCACGCGCTCTACTCGTCCCGGTACGAGCAGAGTGCGAGCGTCGCAGAGCGGTGGCGGGCCGAGGCGGAGCGTCACCGTGCGTCGGTTCGGGCGCTCGGCGTGGAGGGGTACGATCCGGCGGCGCACGCCGCTCTCAAGGAGCGGATCCGCGTTCTTTTGGAGATGCGGACGTCGGCCGATACCCTCCGGGGGGAGTGCAGCCGCCTCCCTGCCCTCCAGAAGGAGCGGCAACGGCTCATCGCCGACGTCGAGGGTTATCTCGTCCGAAAAGAGGAGGTCGAGACGAAACTCTCCCTGCTCGGGTTCGATCCGGCGGTCCGGCAGCGCCTGGAAGCCGAGGCGCAGGCGCTTGAGCCGTCCTGGCGGGCATACACGGAGGCGCAGGCCCGGCTCACGCGGCGGCCGGCGCTGGAAGAGGAACTGGCGGACGTCTCCGCACGGATCACCGCCCTCGAAGGGAGGCTGCAGGCTATCCGGGACGAACTCACCCGTCTCTCGTTCGACCCCGACCGGTTCGCACGCCAGAGCGAGGAGTTCAGTCGCGCTGAGGCGGCGCATCATCGGGCGCTCGAACTCCGCGTCCGCCTCGAAGAAGTCCCGAGGCTGGTCGAGGCGCTGGAGGCGAAGCAGGCCCTCCGCGCGAAGAGGGAGGCCGAACGGCTCCGGGTCGCGGAGGCCGCCGAAGGGCTCGGGTTCAGCGAAGAGGCGGTCACGGCAGCAGAGGAGCGAGCCTTGAAGTGCGAGCGAGACCTCCTCGCGGCGCGGGAGCAGCGATCCGCCGTTGCTTTCAAGATAAACGGCCTCAAGATGGATATCGAGAAAGAGACCGGGAGACTCTCGCGCGCGGACGACCTCCTCCGGCAGCAGGAAGCACTCACCGAGGAGATCACCCGCCTGAAACTGACCCGGTCGATGATCAAGGAGTATGCCGATCACCTCCTCCAGGTGGTCAGGGACCGGATCGAGGAGGAGGCGGGGAGGGTGCTTTCGGAGATCACCGACGGGCGCTACAGCACCGTGATGCTCGACGACGACTTCACCGTCCTTGTCCACGACATGGGAGACGACTACCCGGCCGAGCGGTTCAGCGGCGGAGAGCAGGACGACATCGCCATCGCCCTCCGGGTGGCGCTCTCCCGGTTCCTCGCCGAGGTGAACGAGATGCACGACTCAACGTTCCTGATCTTCGACGAGATATTCGGGAGCCAGGACGAGGGACGGCGGGGCAACCTTCTCCGGGCGCTCCGGACCCAGGAGGCCCACTTCCCCCAGATCCTCCTGATCTCCCACATCACCGAGGTCCAGGACGAGTTCTCGACGACGCTCATGGTCGAGATGGGCAGAGACCAGGCGAGCCAGGTCAGGGAGTTCGAATGACCGATCCGCATGCCGCATACCGGGACGCGATCCGCCGGATCGCAGGAAAGATCCACGATTACACCCCGCCTGACCTTGCCGGACGGTTCGCGGCCGCGAGCGGGTATGACGCGTCGTCCTACCGCCGCTGCTCGTCCCGGTTCGACGGGGCGGTCTCTGCGGTGGACGGGAGCAACACCGTCATCCTCGATGCGGGCAGTTTTGCCGTTGCCGCCGTCCGGGCATCGGTCAGTTCGTACTCGGGCGGTTCGCGCCTCCACCACCGGACGACGCCCCTCCAGGTCGTCACGGTCAACCCCGGGAGGGGGAACGAGGACTTCGACGAGATCTATCACGACTGCTTCAACTGCCCGCCGAAGGTGCACCTCGACCACGAAGACCCGGTCCGGAACACCGCCGTCATACGGGACACCCTCGAGTTCTGGGCTGCGATGGAGATGGCCGCGGAGGTTGACGCCGGCGACCTCATCGTCCTCGACGGCACGCTCCAGGTTCGCCACGCGAGCCACGACGAGGTCGTCGAGAGACTCCTGAACCTCTGCAACCTCCGGGGGGTGCTCATCGCCGCGGTGACGAAACGGACGTCGCTCACCTGGGGCGGGGGACACCCGATCGTCCCGGCGGCGGAGGGGCTTGCGCGCGACCTCGGCGTCCCCGGACCCTGGTACCTCTGCGTCTCCACCCCCGAAGGCCTGATCGACCGCCGGGAGACGGACTCCTGGAAGCAGCGGGGCGAGCAGTACGTCGCGCGGCTGCACCCGCGGGCCGAGCGGGCGTTCAAGGTCGAGATCCCCGCGTTCTACAGCCCGGAGATGGTCGAACGGGTCTTCTCGGGGCTCGCGGCCTACGCCGACGACGGGCGCGTCACGGGCTACCCCTACCCGCTCCTCGACGCCCACCTCACGACGAAGATCGGGAGGGATGCGGTCGAGCAGGTCCGCCAGGATATCATCCGGGACATGGACCGGCTCGGCATGACCCATACCGACTATACCGGCAGATTTGGTGACTATCATGATGAGTTTGACCGATATTAGCGGCGATGACGCCTCGAAGTACCGCCTGATCGGCGACCGGG
>JAQVVW010000350.1 GCA_028698765.1 Methanoculleus sp.
GACCGGCCATCAACATCCTCGCGATCATCTACACCGCCCGGGTGCTCGGGTTCGACCTCGGGATAGCTCGGGCGGTCTTTGCGGTCGTTCTCGCCATCGTCATCGGGCTTTTCATGGCGCTGATCTTCCGGTCGACGGATGTCGAGACGCTCAAGCAGAGGGCGATGGCGCCGAGCGTCGCCGGGGCGTGCGAGGAGGAGAAGCCGCGCTGGGTCACGCCGGCGTTCTTCGCCCTCCTCGTCGGGATATTGATCTTCGGGGCGTCGCAGCTCGAGTGGGCGCTCCGGCTCGGCATCGTCTACATCCTCACCCTCGCGATCGCCGTCCTGCTCATCTACTACTTCGATCGCGACGAGGTGACCGACTGGGGGCTGGAGACCTGGGATCTCACGAAGAAGATCTTTCCGATCCTGATCGGGGGAACCTTCCTCGTCGGGATCATCGCCTTCTTCCTCCCGCCCGAGACCTTCCAGCCCTTCTTCGGGAACAACTCGCTCGGCGCGAACTTCCTCGCGGCCGTTGTCGGGATGATCCTCTACATGCCGACGCTGCTCGAGGTCCCGATCATCGGCACGACCTTCGGCTACTCGGCAGGCCTCATGGCCCCGGGACCGGCGCTCGCCCTCCTGCTCGCGGGCCCGACGATCAGCCTCCCCTCCGTCCTCGTCATCTCCCGGATCGTCGGGGCGAAGAAGACGGCGGCCTACGTGGGGCTGGTGGTCGTCTTCGCGACCGTTGCCGGGTTCCTCTACGGGAACGGGATGTCACTACTCTAGGAGAGAGCCCATGGAGACAGAGAAGCGAGAGAAACCCTGTTGCGCCGCCGAAGCCCTGCGCCGCGTCCGCCGGATCGAGGTCGGCGGGGTCGTCGTCGGGCTCACGATGCTCGACGATATTCTGGCCGACGTCATCGATTGTGATATCTCAGGCGAAGCCGCTATCGGCGACGAACTCATCAGACAGGTAAAGATCTACAACTACATCCCGAAGGAGGCGGAACCGCTCTACCGGGCGGCGCTCCTTTTAGAGTACCAGAACGAGGTGAAGAAACAATGAAGGTAGAAGTGCTCGGAACCGGCTGCGCCAAGTGCAAGCGGCTTGCAAAGAATGTTGAAGCGGCGATCAAAGATCTCGGCATCGAGGCCGAACTCGTCAAGGTCGACGACATCACCGAGATCATGAACCGCGGCGTGATGCTGACCCCCGCCCTCGCCGTCGACGGCGAACTCAAGGTCTCCGGCCGGGTGGCGGACGTCAAAGAGATCAAGGAGATCCTGCAGGGGTGACGGGCATGGCCCGCGAACGGCGCGTCATTGTCGCCTGCTGCGGAGGAGCGTATGCCGGGCAACTTGCCTGCCGGGGCGCGGTGCGGCTCGCCCGTGAAGGCTACGGCGACCTTGTCGGCGTCGCGGCCGTCGCCGCCGGGTGCAGGCCCGAGATCGAACAGGTGCAGGCCGCTGACGACGTCGTGGTCATCGACGGCTGCGAGACCGGCTGCGCCCGGGCCATCCTTGAGCGGCTGGATCTTGAGCCCGACCAGTACATCGTCGTTGCCGGGCTCCCCCTCCGGTCGACCGGCTACCTCGGGATCGACCCGCAGGACGTCGATGCGGTCGTCTCCGCCGGATGGGTGCGGGACGCCGGGACCTGCACTCTCCGGAGGAGGAGAAACCATGGTGCTGATTGAAGTATTCGGGACCGGTTGCGCCAAGTGCAAGCGGATGATCAAGAACGTCGAGATCGCCGTCGGTGACCTCGGGATCGATGCGGATGTACGAAAGATCGAAGACCTCGATACGATGATCGAGCGGGGCGTGATGCTGACGCCGGCGCTCTACGTCGACGGCGAGGCCAAGGTTGTCGGTCACGTCCCCTGCGTCGAGGATATCAAACAGATACTGCTTGGAGTAAAGTGAGATGGCGGAACAGACAGTGCCGCAGTGCACCTGCGGGAACGGCGTTGAGCAGGAAGGCGGACCGAAGCGGATCATCTTCGCCTGTGCCGGCGCGTCGAAGGCCGGACAGCTCACGAACGAGGCCGCCGTCCGGTTAACGAAGGAAGGATACGGGAATATCGCCTGCACGGCATCCCTCGCCGTCTCTACACCCACGATCATGAAGAAGGTCGAGGGGGGGGCGGCGGACGAGGTGGTCGTCATCGACGGCTGCGCGGTCGGCTGCGCCCGCCAGATCGCCGAGCGGGCCGGGGTTGTGCCCGACCAGGAGATCGTGGTCACGGATCTCGGGATCGAGAAGGGCGGGAGCCTCGACCTCTCCGAAGAGGACGTGGAGACGGTCGTCTCCGCCGCCTGGGAGGGACGGGGAAGAGAGAAGCAGGAGCAGAAGCCTGAGGGCTCCGGTGGATGCGGCTGTGGTTGCGGGGGCTCAACGGATACTCTCGTCGTCGAATGGCGGCATATCGGAAGAGACATCGAGAACACCTGCGAGCGGTGCGGCGCGACCGGGCGGGCGGTGATGGATGTCGTCGAGCAGATCCGCCCCATCCTCGAGGAAGAGGGCATCGCGGTCCGGTTCGTCGAGACGGTTCTCGAG
>JAQVVW010000351.1 GCA_028698765.1 Methanoculleus sp.
CCCGCCCCGAAGTGCGGGGGCAGTCATAGCGATAGCCACGTGAAAGCCGTATCGAGACTTTACAAACTTAAATGCATGGTAGCGGTGCGAGTTAAAACCCGGGCCTCCTGACAGTCGGAAGAAGCCACCTACCACACCGTCCGGCACTGCCCGCCGCCGCGCTTCGCGAGGTACTGCTGGTGATACTCCTCGGCCCGCCAGAACGTCCCCGCAGGCTCGATCGCGGTGACGATGGGGCGGCGGAACTTCCCCGACCGGTCCATCTCCTCCTTCGACGCCCGGGCCTCCGCCTCCTGCTCCGGGGTGTGGAAGAATATCACCGACCGGTACTGCGCCCCGATGTCGGGCCCCTGCCGGTTCGGTGTCGTCGGGTCGTGGGCGTCCCAGAAGACGTCGAGGAGCGTCCGGTACGGGACTTCATCGGGATCGTAGGTCACCTGCACGACCTCGGCGTGTCCGGTCCTTCCCGTGCAGACGCTCTCATAGGTCGGGTTCTCGGTAGTGCCGCCCATGTACCCTACCGCGGTATCCTTGATCCCCGGCACGCGCCGGAACGCCTCCTCAACGCCCCAGAAACATCCCGCGCCGAAGGTGGCCTTCTCAAGGTTCTTCTCCGGTGCCATGATAGTTCCGTTTCTTTGCGGGTCTGCGGAAAAAGGTATCGCTGTCGTCCGGGCATACCCTTATCTGGGGTAGAGGGTACTTATCCTCATGTTCGTTGAATCAGACGCCGTAGAGATGGTCGCCCGGCTGATGGCGCTCTCTGCCCGCACCGCTCCGAAGGCGAAGGGCACCGACGTCATCAAGACGCTGATCGTCACCGGCGAAGAGAAGGAGAGGCTCGCCGGGGCGATGCGGGAGTACGGCGAGAAGCACGATGTAGGGTTCTTCCTTCGGGACGCGGGCAACGTCGCGGCAAGCGACGCCTGCTTCCTCGTCGGGTCGCTCTTCGCCGACGCCGTGGGCCTCGACTGTGGGGCGTGCGGGTATCCCACCTGTGCGGACATGCTTGAAACGCAGAAGCGGGATTCCCCGGCATCTGTCCCGTTCCGGGGTCCGAACTGCGCCGTCAGGATGACGGATATCGGGATCGCGGTCGGCTCTGCGGTCAAGACTGCGAGCATCCACAACGTCGACAACCGGGTGATGTACTCGGCCGGGGTCGGGGCGCTTTTGCTTGGGTGGCTGGACGGCTGCGGCGTCGCCTACGGCATCCCGCTCCGGGCATCGGGAAAGGATATCTTCTTTGACCGTACACGCTGAAAGCGAAGTGACAAAATGGCTATAATGAAGATCCGGGGCGGTGACCTCGACCTCGTCGAGTACGAGTTCACCTCCTTCTCCCCCGGCGAGAAGATCCGGCCGTGCGGTCTCAAGAAGGACTACCGGCTCACGCCGGTATCCGGCACCGTCATCGCCCGCGCCCCGGCGAGGATCCACCTCACTGTGCTCGACATGAATCGGTTCTCTCCCGACCGCCCGGGGGGAGGCGGGATCGGGTTCGCCATCGGGGTCTACTGCACCGCCGAGGTCGAGTGCACGGATTCAGGGCTCGAGATCGACTACACCCGCGAACCGATCCTCCGGCACTTTGCGGAGGCATTCCGGCAGGTCGTCGGGTATGAGGGCGGTTTCAGGATCCGCGCGCGCGACCATCAGTACGAGCACGTCGGGCTCGGGTCGACGAGCACCATCCTGATCGCGGTCGCAAACGCCCTCAACGTCGCCGTGGGCTCGCCACTGACGAGCGACCAACTCCGTCTCCTCCTCGGCTGCAACTTCGTCGAGGAGACGGAGGCCGGGAACGTCGCGTTCGGGTTCGAGACCGGCGTCGGCCCCGCGGCGAGCATCCACGGCGGCATGGTCGTGATGGGCGACGACCTGGCGCTCGTCTACCGGCACGCGTTCGCCGAGGGTAAACAGGTGTATATCGCCATCCCGTCCTCCGATATATCGTCGGCGGGGGAGAAGGAGTTCGATCTCCTGATGAACAAGGCCCGGACGCTCGACTACCGTGACCGCGAGCTGAAGTCCTACCTCGTCCTGATGGACCTCATCCCCGCGCTGGAACGCGGCGATCTCCGGAAAGCCGGCGACGTCATCTGGGAGATCGAGTTCCGCGGCTCGAAGCGCGCCGAGGTGGAGCACCACGGGTTCGAGATCTACCGCTACATGGCGGCGCTCCGCGACGCCGGCATCGAGTTCGTCGGGATGAGTTCGGTCGGCCCGTCGATCGCGGTCATCACGGACCGCCCGGAGGAGGAGGTGGCGGTGATCCTTGAGAAGGCAGGGCTCCGGATCGCGATCGCTACGACGGTCGATAACGAGGGGCTGAAGATCCGGGTGGAAGAGCGGGGGTGAGGAGCCGGATAGCCGGCACCAAAATCTCATATTTAGTTCCCCGGAGCAGGCTTGGGTTCTTTACACCCTAGAGAGTAAACAGGTCCAAGGTGCGCTCCGTTTGTGCTAACTGCTACTTCTCGTTCCTTCAACGAATGAGCGAGAGGCATCCTGTCCAGTCTGATCTATAGAGATCCTGATACATTGGACCG
>JAQVVW010000352.1 GCA_028698765.1 Methanoculleus sp.
GCATGCGATCGGTCTGCCGCTACCTCCTCATGGGGAGCGGTCTCTCTCCCGCGTTCGCCTACACCTTCTCCGACGAGATCAGCCTCTACTTCCCGACGCTGCCGTTCTCGGGGCGCGTGGAGAAACTCGACTCCGTGACCGCCGCGGTCGCGGCGAGCAAACTCACGATCGACCTCGGGTCTTCCGAACCGCTTGCGTTCGACGCCCGGACGATCCCCGCGGCGGGGGGGTTTGCGATCGAGTACCTGATCTCGCGGCAGAATGAGGCGTGGCGCAACCACACCAACGCCTACTGCCAGAACGCGCTGGTCGAGGAGGGGATGACCTCCCGTCAGGCCGCCGCGGCGCTCCGGGGGATGCAGTCCGGGGCGATGCATGAGATGATGTTTGAGCGGGGCATCAACCTGGCGGAGACGCCGGCCTGGCAGCGGCGGGGAACGCTCCTCTACCGTGAAGAGTGCATAAAAGAGGGGTATAACCCCCTGACGGGGGAGACCGTGCAGGCTGCAAGAACCTGCATCCGGGAACCGGAGGAGACGCCTCTCTTCTCCACCCCGGAGGGCGAGGCGCTGATCCGGTCACTCACCGGCGCGTGAGATGCCGATCCGCATCTGCACGCCTTCCACGTCCCAGTCCTTCTCGAGGGCGAAGGGCCCTGCCGATCTCTCACTGCTACGGCGGACGGTGAGGGCTGCTGCCCGCACCTCCCCGGCGATCTCCTTCTGCCACTCCTTGTTCGCGATCAGCGAGGCCACCCGCTCGTCGGCGACGTCCACGGCCGCGGCTATGAAGTCGTCGACGTTCAGGTCGAGCTGGCGACGCATCTCCTGGATCCGCCGGATCACCTCGCGGGCGTACCCCTCGGCCTCCAGCGCCGGCGTGAGGGTGACGTCGACGTAGACCGTCGCGTCCTTCATGGGCGCGGCAAAGATTCCCCCGGGAAGGGCTTCCGTGAAGGTGACGTGGCGGCCGGCGATCCCGTAGCCGTCGAGTTCGGCCTCTCCATCCCGCTCGATCGCGGCCTTCAGGGCGGTGCCGTCCGCGCTCTCTATCAGCGCCTTGACCTTCGGCCCCTCCTTCCCGAACTCCGGCCCGATCGCGCGCATCACCGGTTCGGCCTTCCAGAGGATCCGGTCCCAGGTTCCGGTGACGACCCTGACCGTCCGGGTGTTCGCCCGGTTCAGGGCGAGGTCGTTCAACCCCTCAAGAGCCCTCCTCACCTCGTTGCTCCCGGTGACCACGACCGTCTCGGAGACCGGCCAGCGGAGTTTCCGTCTCCCGTTCTGCCGGGCGGTGGCGACCGCGTCGTCGAACGACTGGATGATCTCCATCTCAGCTTCGAGGCGCTGGTCGATCAGGAGACCGTCCGCCACCGGCCAGTCGAGCATATGGGCGCTCTCCGGGTCGCCTGCAAGGCGGAGGTTCCGGTAGATCTCCTCGGCGATATGAGGGGTGAACGGCGCAAGGAGCGCGGTCAGGCGGCGCATGACGTAATATACGGTCTCGTAGGCGTACCGCTTCTCCGTTGAGTCCTCTTCGAGCCACATCCTCGGCCGGACGAGCTGGACGTACCAGCGGGAGAGGTCCTCGAGGATGAAGGAGGCAAGCGCCCGCGTCACCTTATGGAGGTGGTACTCCTGCATGTCCCCGCTCGTCGTCCGGGCGAGCGAGTTTACCCGGGAGATTATCCAGCGGTCTTCCTCGGGCATATCCCTGATATGCGACCGGACGAACGAGTCGTCCCAGACCCCTCCGGCCCCCGATGCCGGCTCGAACGAGTCAAGAACCATGTAGGGGAGCGGGAACCGGTAGACGTTCCAGAGGATGTTGAGCGTCCGGTGGATGGTCTTGACGCTGTCCCAGTTGAACTTCAGGTCGTCCCAGGGAGCGTTCGCCCAGAGGACGTAGAACCGCAGAACATCGACGCCGAACTGGTTCATCACCTCTTCAGGCGTCACCACGTTGCCGAAACTCTTGCTCATCTTGCGCCCATCGGCATCGAGAGCGAACCCGTGCATCAGGACGCTCTTGTAGGGGGCGCGGCCGAACGCCACGGTGCTCGCCCCGAGCTGGGAGTAGAACCAGCCCCGGGTCTGGTCCTGACCCTCGGTGATGAAGTCCGCCGGCCAGTAGCGGTCGAAGGCCTCGCGCTCTCTGGGGAACCCGAGGGTCGCCCACGACGCGACCGCCGAGTCGAACCAGACGTCGAAGATGTCGGCGACCCGGCGCATCTCCCCGCCGCAGGAGCACGGGATGACGATCTCGTCAACGTAGGGGCGGTGCGGATCGGGAACCTTTGCGCCCGACCGCTCCTCGAGTTCGGCGATGGTGCCGATGACGACCTTCTCCCCGCACTGCCCGCAGTGCCAGATGGGGATGGGGATGCCCCAGTAGCGCTGCCGGGATATGCACCAGTCGCGGGAGTCCGCGACGAAGTCGTGGAACCGGGCGACCCCGCCCACTCGGGGTACCACTTCACCTTCGCAATCTCCTCAAGCATCGATTCGCGGATCTCGGTGGCCTTCAGGAACCACTGTGCGGTCGC
>JAQVVW010000353.1 GCA_028698765.1 Methanoculleus sp.
AGGAACATCGATGCGGAAACGGTCCTCAGCGATACCCATCTTCGTCGGAACCCACTTGCCTTCGTGCTCGATCTTTACCGGAACCGATTTCATCTTTTTCTCCCCTGCTTCCCCTGTATTATGTCCTGCGTGACACCATCATTGTGATCTCATCGCCGTGAGGATATCCTCGAGTTCCACCGCGAGTTCTTCTGCATGGAACTTCTCCCCTTTCAGTTCGCGGACCAGGCTGATATCCTCCACATATTTCTTCTTCTTGGAGTCGGCTTTGAGCGCGGTGATCAGGTCGTCCTCGACCGCGCCGCCGGACGCAAAGGAGACCATGTCGAAGTCTTCTTTTGTCTCCTCCTCTATCTCCCCGAGGACGTCTTCATCCTGGATGGGCTCTTCATCGCTGATCTCCTCCTCTTCTTCGCCCCCGATCTCGATCTCGTCGAGATCCAGCTCGTCGAGCGCGGAGAGTTCCTCACTCAGTGCGCTCATGTCCGGCATACCGCCGTCTCCAGGCAGTTCCGGGACGTCCATTGCTACCGACGGGAGGGCGGCGGCGGGCCCATCGGCACCCCCGGCAAGATCGATGTCGGCCGTGAGGTCGAACCCATCGAGTTCGTCCTGGTGCGACTTGAGGATATCCGATATGGCATCGGCATCCTCCGCCGAGAGAAGGGAGATCTGGTCGGGGTCAAAGACCGCCCCCGGACCGGACGCTTCACCGTTGAGATCCAGCCCCTCCAGCGAGTCGATGTCGAGGTCTGCAAGCGAAGCAAGAGGATCGATAGAATTCCCGCCGGCCTTCGGGGGTGCCGGGGTTATGGGCTGATCGGGGACCGCACCCTCGACCGCCCGGTCAAGCATGACATCGATCTTCTCAATATTGCTCTTTTTCTCCCCTTCAGGAGCGCGGGCGTGCGCGATCGCTTCCGTGATCGATGCCTTGAAGGTCCCGAGCATACCCGGGATGCTGGAAAGATCGATCCCGGAGGACGGGCGCTTCGAGGTAGAGGCCGGGCTCTCTGCCGGCGTATCCGGTTTTGCCGTCTCCGGCACGTCGGACTGCTTCTTCCTCTCTCCGCGCTCCCGGAGCGCGGTGCGCAGACTCGATGGTTTCAGTTCGGCGAGGTCGAGCGCCCCGGTGACGACGAGCGCGAGAAACCCTGCGAGCACGGTGCCTGCGACGATGATCTCGGTGGTGGCGTCGAAGATGACGAACACGGAGCCGGTACCGACGGTGATCAGGAACAGAAGCGGACGACGGAGGCTCTCTCTCACTTTCACACCCCCGTGAATGTCGGAATGACAAAGAATGCGCTCACGACGATCGGTGCAATGATGTAGACGGCACCCGTTACCACGCAGAGCAGGCTTGTAAAGAAGTAGTAGAGGTATCGGTCGCCGCCCATGACAATCTTTCCTGCCAGTACATTTGCAACGGTCAGCATTAAGAGGATCGTTACCACGTAAGTTCGCATCGTATCTTCGGGAAAGTTGGCGAAGATGTTTAGCGATGCTCCCATGCTGCTGCCGATAGAGGCCGACCCTCCCGAGAGCGCGGCAGAGGTCTCTGTGAAGTGGTTCATCACCTCCGTCACGGCGCGGGACATCGTGAGGAGGATCTCGAAGAGGAAGACGAAGATGGCGATCATCGCTCCGTGCATCGGCACGAGCAGGACGACGAACCCTTTCACCATCATGTCGCGCTTCCTCCTGAGCAGCACCTGTTCGAGCATCGACGAACTGACGATCTTTCCGATCGCGTCCGGCGACCCGCCGAGAGCCACCGCGTCGCGAAAGATGTTCATGTACTTGTAGATCAGGTAACTGCCGGTCTCCCCGATGAACTTCTTCCAGCTCAGGGCTTCATCGAGCCCGAGGTTCAGTTTCGTCGAGACTGAGTTGATGAACGGTTCGAGGTGGAAGAGCGACTTCCTGTCGACCTCCCGGAGCGCGTCGCCGGTGGTGATGCCCTTGCCGCCCATGATCGACCCGAGGCCCCGGATGAACGTGGAGAAGTCGTTGTCCCGGTTGACGACGTTTGCGTCGTCGATGTAGCCGATGACCCCGAGCGGCATCAGGAGGAGGCCGACGAGCAGGAAGATGATGCCCGCGTTCACGCCGACGAGGATGAGCATCAGCCCGATTGCGGCGGTTACCGGCAGGGTAAGGCGTTCCAGCCGCCGGACGAGGGCCTGCTCTCGTGAGCAGATATCGGAAAGACCGTGTGTGCGGGGGTCGTCGGGGACGGCCCGGTACATGATCGTGAGGCCGAAGACCGAGATGGCGAGAATGATGTAGTATGATGATCTCAGGGTTGCTTCAATCCCGTCGGGTGCGTAGATAGCGACCGAGATCATCATGATGATCGCGACGAGCGATCCGGAGAGGAGCATCGCGATGTAGGCGTCGCCCCATTTCTTCAGGAGTTCGATCCCCTGCTCGAACGAGTTGCGATAGATGCTCCTGATACTCGAGAGTTCTGTCCCGATGAAGTCGTCGTCCGGAACGCCGGAGTCGATGGAGTTGGCGTAGCGGTTGAGCATGCTCT
>JAQVVW010000354.1 GCA_028698765.1 Methanoculleus sp.
ACCATCGATAAGCACGAGTATCTTCATGATCACACCACAAATTTTAGCCAGAGTATTCCAAATCCAACCCCCACCGTCACGAAGAGCACGAGCATCCCCACCTTCAGGAACTCGACGAAGGAGATGTGGAACCCCTCGCGCTCAGCGATACCGATGACGACCACGTTTGCCGACGCCCCGATGGCAGTCCCGTTCCCGCCGAGACACGCACCGAGGGCGAGTGCCCACCAGAGCGGGTAGACGTCCATCGTCGACCCCATGCTCTGGATGAGCGGTATCATCGCCGCGGTCAGGGGGATGTTGTCCACGATCGCCGATGCGATGGCGGCAAACCAGGTCACGATGAATATCGCCTCTCCGGTCGAACCGATGTTCTCGATCATGACCGAGGCGATGCCTGCAATGACGCCGGTCTCGACGAGAGCACCGACGATGACAAAGAGCCCTCCGAAGAAGAAGAGGGCCGGCCACTCGATCTTCTCGAGTATCTCCTCAGGCGGTTGCCTGCTCCAGACGAGGAGGATCGCAGCACCGATGAGGGCCACCTCTGCAGGCTCAAGGCCCATCGCCGGGTCGACGAACGGCAGGACCGTGTGCAGGATTGCTCCGATCTGGTCGTGGACGAAGAAGAGGAGGACCACGAAGAGGATGACGGTCACCGATTTATAGAAGAGCGACCGGTCGGTGATCGCCGCCCGCTCGTCGAGACCGTTGAGCGTCTTGACCATCTCCTTCTGTTCTTCGGGGTTCACCTTCATCGAGCGACCGTAGATGAGGTACATCATCCCGAGGAGGATCACCATATTGATCACCATGATGGGGCCGAGATGAATCAGGAACTCGTTGAAGGAGAGGCCGGCGGCCGAACCGATCATGATGTTCGGCGGGTCGCCGATGAGTGTTGCGGCCCCGCCGATGTTGGAGGCAAAGATCTCCGTCACCAGGAACGGAATGGGGTTGAGTTCCATCACCTTCGCGACGTAGAGGAGCATCGGCGTGAGGAGGAGGACGGTGGTGACGTTGTCGAGGAACGCGCTCACCACCGCGGTCACGATCGCAAAGAGGATGAGGACCCGGATCGGGCTCCCACCCGCGAGTTTCGCTGTCCGTATCGCGATGTACTCGAAGAGGCCGCTGCCGCGTGCGGTGTTGACGATGATCATCATCCCGATGAGCAGGAAGATCGTTCCGAAGTCGATGTGCTCGAGGAGCGCATCCCAGGGGACGATCCCGATGAAGACCACGATCGCCGCACCGAGCATGGCGGCGACCGCCCGGTGGATCCGTTCGTCGATGATGAGCGCGTAGGTGAAGAGGAAGACCGCTACCGCGATCAGTGCAACCGTATCCACTGTGCACCCTTCAGTATATGAGCGCGGGGGTCTGGACCCGCTGGCAGAGGCGCAGAACGATCGGGCTCACCGAGTCGTCGGTCGACTCTCCGTCGGCGTAACGGCGGCAGAGCGCAACCATGTCATGGTTCTTTGCCATCCGGGCAACGTCGTCGCCTATGTGTCCGACAAACATCCGCGTCTGGGTTGAAAACCCGCGCTCTTCGAGTTTTGCTGCAGTCCGTTCGAGGAGTTTCTGGCCGTACTCTTCCTTCTTTGCCCGGAACTCCTCCGCCGACTCATGGCCGAGCGTCTGTTTGAGGAGGTTGATCACCCCGGCGTCGGTTATGTAGGCGAGCGATATTGTGGCGTCGTAGGCAGAGAAGGCGTCGATTGCTTCGTCACCGATGTCGTGAACGAAGGAGTCGAGCGGCACCAGGATCGACCGGATCTCAGGAACGACCATCTCTTCGTCGGTCAGCAGGAACTCGCTGTAATCCTTCAGGACCGAGTCGTACCGCTTCCCGACGATATCTTTGAACTTTCGCTGGATCAAGGAAGAAGAGTATCCCATTGTGATCTAGGTATCCCGGCGCGCTGGTTTAATACTTTTGTTTGGCCGATTCCGCGCCCGCTTACTCTCGATTTGCCGGAAGGCGCTCGCCTGGCGTGATTTGCCGGCAGCCGGAACCGGTCTTGTGGCGCACCGGGTTTGCCGTCATCGCTCGCCTAAAGACGCGAGCGCTTCCCGACAGGCCGGGCAGAGCCTCTTCTTCTTCCGGTCCAGTTCGTCCAGGGTCTTCGGCCGGAACATGACGCACTCGGGGTCGGGACAGTGGTCGAGTCCGAGGAGGTGCCCGAGTTCGTGCGCGCCTTCTTTGGCAGTCCGGTCGACGAGGTCGGTGTCGTCCGGCGTCCGGTCATAGTAGTCGTTGCCGAGACGGGCGGTTGAGACGACGGCGACGCCGCATGCCGGTCTCGCGAGGCCGAAGACGAAGTCGAATCCATTGGCGTAGAGATCGCGGGAGGTGACGAGCAGCAGGGGGCCGTCGATATCGTATCTGCGCGTGAGGGTGTCCTGCAGGCGGTCCAGGATCTTTTGAGCATCGTGCTGGTCGCGGTTCCGGTCGTAGCCGTCGATGAGGAACGGGTATTCGACGAGTACGGGATCTCTTTCGAGGATCATCGCGATCATCCTGATGACCGGGAG
>JAQVVW010000355.1 GCA_028698765.1 Methanoculleus sp.
CCGATCAGCGCACGGGCGGCCTCGGTGGCATATCCCCGGCCCCAGCAGGGTCTCGCAACCCAGAACCCGAGCTCCGCCCGCCCGTGACTGTGGTCGATCTCCGTGAGCCCGACCGCGCCCACGAGACCCGGCTCGCCGCGGCGGGTGACGGCGTAGACGGTCTGAACCCCCTGCTCGAACCCGGGCGCGAGGGTGGCGATCCAGGTCTCCGCCGCTCCGTCGGGGTAAGGATAAGGCAGATCGAGAGCGCGGGATGCGACCTCGTAGTCACCGGCGAACCGCTGCACCTCCGGGGCATCCGCGCGGGTGAACGGTCGCAGGAGCAGGCGGTCGGTCGCGAGGACGGGCTGTCCGGTCATACGGGCACCCCTGACCGCACCAGAGAAGCATGCGGTCCGGTGAGACCGGCCTGCTCGCTCAGAATCGCCCAGATATCGACATCCTCGTATACGCCCCACTTTTTTATGTGCCCGCGGAGCAGGCCTTCGTGCACCATCCCGCACTTCGCCATCACCCGGCCGGAGGCCGGGTTGCGGGAGAAGTGCATGGCATGGATCCGGTGCAGCCCGAGGACCGAGAACCCGTACCCGATCAGCGCACGGACGGCCTCGGTGGCATACCCCCGCCCCCAGCAGGACTTCGCGATCCAGAACCCGAGTTCGCCGCGGGCGTGATCGGCCTCGATCCGGAGACGGGCACCGCCGATGAGCGCCCCATCACGGGCAAGGGTGACGGCGAAAGCCGCGGCGGCGCCGCGTTCGGTGCCTTCGTTGAGCGATGCGATCCAGACCTCAGCGAGGCCGTCCGGGTAGGGGTAGGGAAGAAGAGTCGTCGCAGAGACGGCGTAGTCCCCACAGAACCGCTGCACCGCGCGGGCATCTTCCATGGCATACGGTCGCAGGAGCAGGCGGTCGGTTGCAAGGACGGACTGCTGAACCATGAACATACCACCATCACCCCGATCGGATATAAGTCCTGCCGCACCGCGCCCCTGCCCGGGGGAGGGGAGCGGGGAAGAGAGCCGGCAGAAACCGTCCTGCCGTTCCCGGGTCCGCGCGAACCCTGCCGCGGTTATACCTTGGGGTTCCGTTCGCTTTGTTTGCACGGAGCTGCGGGTATTGTCGGCCCCAACAAGAGCCTGTTTCCGATAAGAGTTTCTAATAACCTTTCTATTTGCAAACCAGCAACCTTTATTAATTTTTGTTCTGTATTCCATCATGCATGATCAAAGTCGCAGTCAACGGGTACGGCACCATCGGCAAACGGGTCGCCGATGCGGTTGCCGCACAGCCCGATATGGAAGTCATCGGGGTCTCCAAGACGAGCGTCTCGGCCGAGGCATACATCGCGAAAAAGCGCGGGTACCCCCTCTACATCGCGGACCTCGGGAAGAAGTCGGCGTTCGAGAAGGCCGGGATCGAGATCGCCGGCGACGTCGAAGCGATGATCAAGGCCGCCGATATCGTCGTGGACGCCACTCCCGGCGGCGTCGGCGAGAAGAACCGACCGCTCTATGAGAAACTCGGCAAGAAGGCGATCTTTCAGGGCGGCGAGGCACACGAGGTCGCCGGGTTCTCCTTCAACGCCCACGCGAACTACAAGGAGGCCGAAGGGCACCAGTTCGCCCGGGTCGTCTCGTGCAACTCCACCGGGCTCATCCGGCTCATCCACGCCCTGGACCAGGCCTTCGGCGTCGAGCGGGTCCGGGCGGTGATGGTCCGGCGCGGAGCGGACCCAAGCGACGTGAAGAGGGGGCCGGTCGACGCGATCGTCCTCAATCCGGCGACCATCCCGAGCCATCACGGCCCCGACGTCAACACCGTCCTCCCCCACATCAACATCGTCACCCTCGCGATGATCGTCCCGACGACGTTCATGCACATGCACGCGATCCAGATGGACTTGAAGAAGGAGACCACCCGGGACGCGGTGCTGAAGGTCTTTGAAGACCACAACCGCATCGGGCTCGTCCGCAAGGCCACCGGGATCAAGAGCAACGCCGAGCTCCGTGAGTACACCCAGGACCTCGGCCGGCCAAGGACCGACCTCTGGGAGAACGGGGTCTTCGAAGAGTCGGTCTCGATCCTGAACGGAAAGGAGTTCTACTGCTTCCAGGCGATCCACCAAGAGGCCGACGTCGTCCCCGAGAACATCGACTGCATCCGCGCCCTGATGGGGACGGTGAAGGACCCGCAGGAATCCATCCGGATGACCAACAAAGCGCTCAACTTCGTCGCTATCGGGTGAAGAGAGAGCGGGGGAGGAAGAAGCATTAACTCCCCGGCAGACCCACTATTTTTAATGGATCCGTACGAACTGGCGACCCGGAACACCGTAGAGGTCGTCACCGACGAGGAACTGCGCGCGCTCATCGACCGCCCGGTCAGGCGGGTCTACACCGGCTACGAGCCGAGCGGGGAGATCCACCTCGGCCACATGGTGACGGTGAACAAGCTGATGGATCTGCAGCAGGCAGGGTTCGAGGTGACGGTACTCATCGCCGATCTCCACGCGTTCCTGAACCGGAAAGGGACG
>JAQVVW010000356.1 GCA_028698765.1 Methanoculleus sp.
AAGTGCACCGCGCGAGGCGATCGTCGACGCCGTCCGCTCCCTCGTCGCCTCGGGCGCCTATGAGATCCAGCTGACCGGGCAGGACGTGGCGGCGTGGGGGCTTGACCGCGGCGAGTCGCTCCCCGAGTTGCTGCAGGAGATAGCGAAGATCCCCGGGAGGTTCGCCGTCAGGCCGGGGATGATGCACCCGGCCACGGTGCTCGGGATTCGTGAGCCCCTCGTCGAGGCCTACAAGAGCGAGAAGATCTTCCGGTTCCTCCACCTCCCCGTCCAATCGGGCTCCGATACCGTCCTCGAGCGGATGCAGCGCGGCTACACTGCCGCCGACGTCGTCAGGATCGTCGATATGTTCCGGGAACGCTACCCGGACATGATGATCTCCTCCGACTTCATCGCCGGCTTTCCCGGGGAGACGGATGAGGAGTTTTCACAGACGCTTGCTCTCCTCCGGAGGGCGGCGTTCGTGAAGGTGAACATCACCCGCTACTCCCGGCGGCCGGGCACGCCCGCCGCGGCCTTAAAAGACCTCCCCGAAAGGATACGAAAAGATCGCTCCCGCGCACTTCTTGCCGAAGCAAACCGGATCTACGATGCTTACAACGAGCGCTGGGTCGGGCGGGAGACACCGGTCGTCGCGACCGAGAAGAACGCGCCGGGCTCGACCGTCTGCCGCAATCCCTGCTACCTCAACATCGTCGTAGAAGGGGACCTGCCGTTCGGGTTTGCCGGACGGGCGGTGATAACCGGGAACCATCGGCACTACGTCACCGCCGAACTGATCCCGTCCGACGACGAGAAAGTTTAGCCCCGGCGAAACTTTTTCTTCCGGCAGGACATACCCTCTCCCCATGCAGGGGATCACCGGGCAAGAACTCTCCTCGAAGAAGGCGGAATACCTCAAATACATCCACATGCAGGGCGACGTCGTGAAGACAACCGAGATCGCCGCCCACTTCTCCGTCGCGCCCTCGACGGTGACGAAAGCGCTCACGGAGATTGCAAAAGCGGGATACATCGAGCATACGCCCTACCACGGGGTGAGGCTCACGCCAACCGGTGCCGAGTACGCCCGGTTCCTGATCCGCCGCCACCGGCTCGTCGCCCTGGTGCTCAGCCGTCACGGGCTCGAGCCTGAAGAGGCCTGCAGGGAAGCAGGGAAGATCGAGCAGTGCTTCTCAAAGGATCTCACCGACAGGATGTGCACATCGCTCGGGCACCCGATGATGAGCGTCTGCGGGGAGATCGAGCATGATCACCACTGCTGCGGGTCTTTTGGCGGGTACCGCGGGTGACGGAGAAACGCCTTTGTTGTTTGTGCGGGAAAAATTTAGATAGATACCAAATCCGGAGTGAGATCGATGAGGTCGCAGGATAACAACAATATCACTTCTCTATCTCTCGTTGCAGCCGTATTCACCGTCCTTTTGCTCGTAGCAGCCACGGCGGGATGCACCGGCACCGACCGGCAGGACACCGGGGAGGTCGTCGTCGCGGTCACGATACCGCCCGAACAGGAGTTCGTAGAAAGGGTGGGAGGCGACCACGTCCGGGTGATCCTGCTGGTTCCGCCGGGAGCCGACCCGCACACCTACGAACCCCCGCCGGGAGTCCTTGCCGACGTCGCGGAGGCGGATATGTATGCCGTGGTCGGTTCGGGGATCGAGTTCGAACTCGCCTGGCGGGACAAGATCGCCGCCCTGAACCCGGAGATGCTGGTCGTCGACTGTTCGCGCGGCGTCGACCTGATCAGGGCCGGCGACGGCGAACACGGGGGAGCCGACCCCCACATCTGGACGTCCCCAAGAAACGCGAAGGTCATGGTCGAGGAGATCCGCGAAGGGCTCATAGCGGTCGATCCGGAGAACGCCGAAGACTACCGTCGGAACGCCGATGCCTACCTCGGGGAACTCGACGCCCTCGACGCCGAGATCACCGGTGCGCTCGCCGCATCGGGAGTGAAGACGGTCATGGTCTACCACTCGTCGTGGGCCTACCTTGCCCGGGACTACGGCTTTGCCGAAGTGCCGATCGAGAGCGAAGGAAAGGAACCCTCGCCGCAGAGGATAGAGCACCTCATCAGGCAGGCGGAGGAGGAGCATATCAGGGTGATATTCGCGTCGCCCGAGCACTCCACCCGGAACGCCGAGGTGATCGCGGACGCGGTCGGGGGCAGGGTGGTGACGGTGAGCCCGCTCGAAAAGGATTACATCGCGAACATGCAGCACGTGGCCTCGGCGTTTGCAGAGAGCGGCAGACCATGACCGCTCCCGTGATCGAGGTCGAGGACGTCTGGGTCAGGCTGCGCGGCCATACCGTCCTCGAAGAGGTGAACGTCGCCGTCTATCCGGACGACTTCTACGCGATCATCGGGCCGAACGGTGGCGGGAAGACGACGCTTCTTCGGGTGATCCTCGGTCTCCTTCGCCCCACCCGCGGCACCGTCAGGATCCTCGGCGAGACGGGAGGGGCGGCGAGGAGGAAGATCGGCTACGTCCCGCAGTTTCGGACATTCGACTTCGAGTATCCCATC
>JAQVVW010000357.1 GCA_028698765.1 Methanoculleus sp.
TCGTGATATACACCCGCGAGACGGAATTTCCAGGGCACGACCTGCATACCCGGGTCTTCGCTCCGACGTTCGGGTACCTGGAAGACCCGGCGACCGGCTCGGGGAACGCCGCCCTTGGAAACTTCCTCGTCCGGCAGAACCTCTGGACCGGCCGGTCGCTCGTCATCGAGCAGGGGCCTGACCGGGAGAACCCGAACATCGTCCGCCTGCTCCGCCCCGACGACGGGGGGCTCATGTTCGGCGGGGGAGGCCAGGTGCGGATCGACGGGAGTTACGTCCTCAGTGGAGGAGTTCGCCCCGGGCAACGGGAATGACCCTGCCACCGACCCGCACCGCGATGGAATCCCCGTGCCGCTCCGCCCTGCAACGGATCAGGGACGGGCGGCCTATCTCGCAACCCTGCTCCACGCGGATATCGAGCGAGTCGCCGGGGAAGTAGCCGTGCCGGAGGAGGTAGCCGGCAAGGCACCCGTTCGCGCTGCCGGTCGCCGGGTCCTCCGGGACGCCGAAGTTGTCGGCAAACATCCGGGCGTTGAACGTGTTCTCCGGCCGGTAGGGTTCCGGGCAGAAGATGAAGACGGCTTTTGCCGCCGTCGTGCGGATGAGACTCTCGTAGGCGTCGCGGTCGATCGCCGCCCGGCGCACGACGTCCCGGCTCGTTAACGGGACGATGATGAACGGGAGGCCGGTAGAGACCTCCTCGACCGGGAAGCGGGGATCGATCGTGGTTTCCGGGAGAGAGAGGACGCCCGCGAGGGTATCCGGAGAGAACTCCCCGGTGAAGACCGGCGGGTTCTGCCGCATCCAGGCGACATCATCGGGGGCAAACGAGACCGGGATCTGCCCTGCCGCGAGGTTCAGCCGGACCTCGGGGACGGGTCTTTTCAGGAGTTCCTCCCGGATCACATGGGCCGTGCCGAGCGCCGGGTGCCCGGCGAAGGGAACCTCATGCTCCGGCGTGAAGATACGGACGTCGAAGGCACGGTCTTCTCCCTCGCCTGAGCGGACGAACGCGGTCTCGGAGAGGTGCATCTCCCGGGCAATCGCCTGCATGGCCGCATCGGAGAGGTCTCCCGCGTCCAGCACCACGGCGAGCGGGTTGCCGGCATACCTCCGCTCCGCGAAGACATCGACGATGTAGTAACTGCTGCCTATCTGCAGATCGTCCGTTCTGCCGGAGGATAACGCTTGCGTCTCCGGGGATCGCCGGATCTAAAAAAGGGCGGAGTCGCCGTCAGGCGGCCCCGGCCGACTCCTCCACGGCCACCTCGTGGCGGTCGAGCACCAACCCGACCGCCAGTGCGGCTATCGAGAGTGGGAGAGCGACGACGAGCGGGTCCACGGCCTGCCACGGCATCGGAAGGATCGCCGGCACACCGAAGAGGAGGTTCGAGAGCCCGAGCGCCTCCGACTCCTTGACGTGGACGAAGGCCGTCCATACGAACCAGGCGGCCGCTCCGGCGACCAGGCTCAACTTTGCCGCGAGGAGCGACGGCCGGCTGCTGTAGACGGCGTGAGCGTAGGCCGGCAGGAACGCCGAGGCGCAGAGGCCCATGAACATCGCGGTCGCCCGCGCGATGATGCTGCCGGGCATGATGAAAGCCAGGATGACGCTCACGACGATCATGACGACGGTCGCGACCTGGATCCTCTTCATCGACGCCCCCCGGGAACCGCTTCGCATCATATCGAACCCGAGCGACGTTCCCATGGCGTGGAGGAGGGAACTGAGCGTGGACATCGCGGCGGCTAGGAGCGTCAGCATGAAGATGACGATGAAGATCTCCGGCATCGACGCGTTGATGAAGTTCGGTATGATCGTGTCGATGTTGCCGCCGGTAGCCGCCGCGAGAGCGATCACGCCGTCTGTCCGGTAGAAGTAGACGTTCGTGAGCGCGCCGACCGTGAAGGCGACCCCGGTCATCATCAGGATAAACGGCCCCCCGACCAGGACCGCCCGGTTCAGCGACCGGTCGTCTTTGACGGTCATGAACCGGACGACGAGCTGGGGCTGAGCCAGCACCCCGATCCCGACCCCGAGGACGAGCGTCGTCACCAGCGTGAGCCAGATCGACGACCCGAGCGCCGGCATGGACGCCCACCCGGTCATCCCCCCGGCGGCGAGCGCCTCCGGGACGAGGTCCGACATCGCGGCAAGGGCGGTGTGCGCCTCGATGACCCCCCCGAGCTGGACGTAGGTGAGCGCGAGGAGGATGGTCATCCCGACGAGCATGATCCCGCCCTGCAGGGCATCCGTGTACATGACGGCGATCAGCCCGCCCAGCACCACGTAGAGGGCGACGACCGCGGCAAACGCGATGAGCGCGGTGGTATAGGGGATCTGGAGCGTGCTCGTGATGAACTGGGCGCCGCCGATCAGGATCGCCGCCGTGTAGAGCGGCATGCTGACGACGATGACGACCCCTGCGGCGTAGCGCATGAACGACGACCCATAGCACTTCCCCATCAGGTCGGGGAAGGTGACGGCCTGAAGTCTGCTCCCGATGCTGCGCGTCTTCTTCCCGAAGAC
>JAQVVW010000358.1 GCA_028698765.1 Methanoculleus sp.
CCCGACGTGCCCGATGCCGTGCGGCGGTGCCGCAGCGCCGGGGTGGACGTGGTGATGGTGACCGGGGACCATCCGGCGACGGCCTTTGCCATCGCGCGGGAGCTTGAGATCACGGACTCCCCCGACGAGGTTGTCACCGGCGCTGAACTCGGGGATCCAGATACAGCGACGTTCGCGGATTTTGTCGACCGGGTGAAGCGTGCCCGGGTCTTTGCCCGGGTGACGCCGCTGCAGAAACTCCGGATCGTCGAGGCCTACCGGGAGAGCGGGGAGTTCGTTGCGGTCACCGGGGACGGGGTCAATGACGCGCCGGCGCTCCGGAGCGCGAACATCGGGGTCGCGATGGGTTCGGGGACCGATGTTGCCAAGGACACGGCGTCGCTGATCGTCACCGACGACGATTTCGCCTCGATCGTCGCCGGGATTGAGGAGGGCCGGCACGCCTACGACAACGTCCGCAAAGTCGTCTACCTTCTCATATCGACCGGGTTTGCCGAGGTGCTCCTCTTCCTCGTCGCTCTCGTCATCGGTCTGCCGTTGCCCCTGCTCGCGGTCCAGCTCCTCTGGCTGAACCTGGTGACGAACGGCATCCAGGGCGTGGCGCTGGCGTTCGAAGGAGGCGAGCCCGGCGTCATGAACCGGCCGCCGCGAAGGCCGGAGGAGGGGATCTTCAACCGGCTGATGATCGAGGAGACGCTCCTCTCCGGAACCGCGATCGCCCTGATCGCGCTCGGTGCCTGGTACTGGCTGCTTTCAAACGGATGGGACGAGTTCTCGGCCAGGAACCTGGTTGTCCTGCTGATGGTGCTCCTTGAGAACTTCCATGTCTTCAACTGCCGGTCGGAGTACCGTTCGGCCTTCCATGTCCCGATAAGCCGCAACTACTTCCTGATCGCCGGGGTCGTCGCTGCACAGGGCGTCCATATCCTCGCGCTCTATATCCCCCTCCTGCAGGATGTGCTCCGGCTGCAGCCCGTCTCCCTGGTCGAATGGCTTTCGCTGCTCGCTCTCGCGGCCCTGGTCGTTGTCGTGATGGAGATCTTCAAGGTGGTCTGGAAGCACCGCCCTCCAGCTCACCAGACCGGGTACGGGGTCGGGTAGGCCTCCCACCGGGAGGGGAGGAAGACCTCGCCCACCCGGCTGCCGTCGACGAGATCAGTAATGATGATGCTCCTCTTTGAGACGGTGTAGAGGGTCTCGTCCATGAAGAGCGACCGTTCTACCGCGTCGGGCGCGTTCCAGGTGTAGGGGGATCCCTTCTCGGCGTGGGTGACCTTCCCCTTCAGGGAGAACCCGGAGGCGGGGCTCACCTGGTAGACGTAAGCCCCCTGCCAAGTCGCGGTGCTGTAGGAGCCGGGGTACTTCGATGCGGGGTTCTCCACCCGCACTATCTCGCTCACCGGGAGGACGAGGAGCCCCTTCTCCTCGATAAAGAGGAAGGCCTTGTGGTCGCGGAGCGCGAGAGAGTCCGTCCCGGCCTCCCCGATCACGACGTTGTCGACTAGGACGGGGTTATTCACGTCCGAGACGTCGAAGAGGGCAACCTTGAGGCCCGCGACCGAGACGCCGCCCCACTGGTTCTCGCTCGTCTCCTTCCCGATGCCGATGACGTGGTCGGGACCGTAGGGGTGGAGATAGTCGGAGTAGCCCGGGATCTTGAGCTCACCGAGGATACCCGGGTGCTCCGGGTCCGAGAGGTCGATGACGAAGAGAGGGTCGACCTGCTTGAACGTCACCAGGTAGAGCCGGTCACCGGCGAACCGGGCGGCGTATATACGCTCGTCCGGCGCGATATGCTCGAGCGTCCCGATGGTCTTCATCGCGGGGTTGAGGACGTAGACGTTGTTGTACTGGACCGACCCTTCCCGCGTCCAGTCCTCGACGGTCGTTGCCACCCGGAGGTTCTCCCCGTACTCGTCGAGCGAGAACTGGTTCAAGAGGTGCCCGGGAACCTCGCCCATCGCCCGGTAGTCGATCGTCCCCCGCTCGATCGCGAACCGGTGGATGATCGTCCGGTCCCGGGTGCCGGTGCCGTCCGGCGGTGCCTCGAAGACCACGTCGCTATAGACCGGTCCCATGTTCCGGTAGCCGATGTAGAGGTTCTCCTGCGACGCAAAGAGGGTGGTGTCGTAGCCGAGGAGGAAGGTCTCGGCGTCAGGAGCGCCGCCCGTATCGTCCCGGACCGAGAAGCCGCCTGCGGTGTAGAAGACGTAGTTCTGGAGAGGGCTTATCGGGCGGTAGACGTCGGGCTGGATCGGTTCGCCGCTCCCGCCCCCCACCTCGGGGAGGACGATCCTCTCCCGCACCCAGACCGGGGACTCCTGCGTGATGGTGTAGACGTAGTCCCCGACCATCCGGGCGTCATAGTAGTTCCCGGTGAAGGTCACGTCACGGACCCGTTCCGGGTCTTTCCGGTCGCTGATATCGTAGACGTAGGCATGGGTCACCGTCCGCCAGACCGGGACCGGCGTCACGCTCCCTTCCACGGCGGTCATCTCCTCGTCCGTCGTCGTGGCAAAGACCACCA
>JAQVVW010000359.1 GCA_028698765.1 Methanoculleus sp.
AACCTCTGCTTCACAAACTCGAGTGTCGCGGGTTTCATGGGAACGTCTTGATCATATATGGCCCCACTCGTTCATATCCCTGTTTCCTGTAGTAGGGCCGCACCCCGACACCGCTCATCACCGCGAGTCGGCGGTAGCCGTGACCGCGTGCCTCCTCTTCGGCCGCGGAGAGGAGGGCGCTGCCGAAACTGCGGTGCTGCCACTCGTCGGCGGATGCCGGGGCACTGATCGGCACCACGCTCCCGTAGACGTGGAGCTCGCGCAGGAGTGCGGCATCCGCGAGTTCGTCGCGGAAGGGTCTGTGCGGGAACCTGAGCCGGGCAAACCCGACGAGGGCGTCCTCTGAGCCCGCCTGGATGAACCGCTCCTCCCCGCCGCACGCCCGGTAAACCAGGGTCGAGACCGCCACTTCCCCGGGTTCGGGCACCCTCCCTACCTCGCGGCAGCGGATGCACCGGCAGCGGAGCCCCCGCTCATGGAGCCGCGCCTCCGCGAGCTGGCGGAAGTTGCTGTGCCGTGAGCCCGCGACGATCAGTTTTGCCGGGATGTCGCGCTGGATCCGCTGGAGGCGGACGTACTCCGGGAGGAGGGACTTCGCGTAGGCGACAAGATCGATCAGTTCCTCCTCGGTGTAGGGCTGGTACTCCCCCCGCTCCCAGAGCGCCTCGATCTCTGAGCCCGGCGTCACCAGGGTCGGGTAGATCTTCAGGAAGTCCGGCCGGAACCGCTCATCGGCGAAGAGTTCCCGGAACATCTTCCGGTCGTCTTCTATCCTCGCCCCGGGGAGGTTCGGCATCATGTGAAACCCGACCTTTAGCCCCGCGTCCCGCAGAAGGCAGTTCGCCGCGACCGAGTCCGCGACCGCGTGGCCGCGGCGGTTGTAGTCGAGGATCCGGTCGTCCAGGTGCTGGACGCCGAGTTCCACCTTGGTCACGCCCATCGCCAGCATCCGGTCGATATGCTCCTGTCGGCACCAGTCCGGCCGCGTCTCGAAGGTCGCGGCGACGCAGCGGACGCGTGCCGACTCGTTCGCGGCAAAGACGGCGTCGAGATCGGGCGGCTCCTGCGCCGTTCCCGCCTGCGGGTAGTCGTTCATTGCCTGGACGGCGGCCCCGACGAACCACTCCTGGTACTCGGGCGGGCGGGCGGTCATCGTCCCGCCCATCACGATCAACTCCGCCTTGTCGACGTGGTGGCCGAGCGCCTCGAACTGCCCGAGGCGGGCCTGCACCTGGGCGTAGGGGTCGAAGGCATGCTCTCTTGCCCGGAGCGCCGCGGGCTCCTCCCCCGTGTAACTCTGGGGGGAGGCAAAGGGGTGCTCCGGTCCGCCGGGGCAGGGGAGGCATTTGCCGTGGGGGCAGGGGTGGGGCGAGGTCATCACCGCAACGGGCGCCACCCCGGAGATCGTCCGGGTGGGTTTCACCTGGAGGATCGGCCGGAGCCGCTCGCGCTCATCGGGTGTGGCTGCGGCGAGGATCGCGGAGTTCTTGGGCATGTTCCCGCCGTGCTCGCGGCAGACCCCGAGTTTGATCCTCTGGACGTCGGCAGCATCCCCGGTAGAAAAGAGGCGGGAGATGATCTCCCGGAGCGTATCGGTATCGTTCATCGTTTAGTGTTCGGTTGCAATACGTTCGGACTGATAATCAGCGTGGTATTCGATGTAAGGATTGTGATTTTCCCGGATGTGGTGGATGAGCTCGCCCCCGAGCGTGAGAATTGCTTTTTTGTGAGTGATCTTGTTCTTATGGATATGGACGGGGGAGATGTGGAGAGCGTTATACTGGCCGGTCGGGACATCCTCTCCCGTCGTGCTTTCGTAGTACTTTTTGATGTGGACTAATAGCATATGTAAGTGGAGTAGCTCTTCCTTTTGCACGATGTCACCTTTCCTCGAAAGAATACTACTTTCCGCGGGTAGATATAATTTGTTGGTGATCTTTTTATATGCACAAGATGCGGGCGGTCGGAGCGCTCGTAGGGCTCGCAATCGGCGATGCTCTGGGCGCGCCTCTGGAAGGCCTTCCGCCGGCTCCGTTCGCCGTAACGGAGATGGTGGGAGGCGGGATTCACGACGTCGATATCGGCCAGTATACCGACGACACCCTCCAGGCGTCAGCCCTGGCGCAGACTCTTATCGAGTGCGGCGGATTCGACCCGGCGGAGTTCGCCCGCCGTCTGGTTCTGGTCTACCACGCCCACCCGGAGTTCTTCGGGCCGACGTCCCGTGCTGTCCTCGATCTCGTTGATGAAGGCGTCGCACCCACCGTCGCCGCAAGGATGGCGCACGAGGCGAGGGGCGGGAGCCGGAGCAACGGGAGCGTCATGCGCGGCATCCCGGTCGGGATCTTCTACCTGCCCGGGGAGGTGCGGGAGGCGAGCCTCGCCGCGTCCCGCGTGACGCACTTCGATCCCGTCGCGGGCGAGGCCTCGGCGTTCGTCAACCGGATGGTCAGCGGGATCTGCCGGGGAGAAGAGGTTCCTGTGGCCTTCGCTCGGGCGCTTGCCGCCTGCAAGGACCGGGAA
>JAQVVW010000360.1 GCA_028698765.1 Methanoculleus sp.
GGACGCCGTGCCCGCCGGCGGCGTCGGCGACGCCGAGGAGCATCACCGCGTTTGCGTAGCGCCAGAGGGTGTAGTACTGCCGCCGGTACGTCCGGCCGATATACTCGTCCGCCCTCGCGAGGCAGGCGTAGCCTCTTGCGAGGGAGGCGAGATCCGGCATGTGTTCGAGGTTCCCCTCGAGCCACTGTTCGACGGTGTCGGGGGTGTCCTCGACCTCCACCGCCATGCGGAGCAGGTCGGCATCCCTCCTCCCCTTATAGACCGCTCCGACGAGTTCGAAGATGGTCGAGCGCTCGTCCTTTGTGGAGGTGTGGACGTCGCCCGCCGTGAGGTGCTCCTTCCCGATGGCCGCGGCGTAGAGCATGTTCACCGCGGCTCGCATATCGCCGTCGGCCCGGTTCGCGATCTCGTCGAGCGCGGCGGGATCGCATGTCACGCCTTCCGCGGCGCAGATCTGGCGGAGGCGGGGGACGATCGAGCGGGCCTGGAGCGCCCGGAACTGCACCGGTTCCGTGACCGCCTTGAGCTCTCTCGTGAGGGAGTAGTAGTCGTTTGCGATCAGGATGATCGGCTGCTGCGCCGCCGCGATGATCTCCACGATCGCCTTCGCCCCTCCCCGATCGGCCTGCCCGTGCAGGTTGTCGGCCTCGTCCAGCAGGATGAGTTTTCGGCTCGCGCCGGAGAGGCTTGCCGTGGTGGAGCCCGAGCCCGCCACCTTCTCGAGGGCCGCTTTCGTTCGCTGGTCGGAGGCGTTCAGTTCCACGACCTCCCAGTTCATGTCGTTCGCGAGGGCATGCGCACTCGAGGTCTTGCCGGTGCCGGGTTTTCCGTACAGGATGAGCGGTTTCTTCTGCCGCGACCAGTCCCGCGCCCACTCGAATATCTGCCTGACGGCGCCGGAGTTCCCCACGAGGTCCTGGAGATGTTGCGGCCTGTACTTCTCCACCCAGTCCATACCAGACTATTCGACGCGGGGCATCAAAAATGCCACCCCGGTGCGGGTGCAGAAGGATCGGGAGGGCGCGCCGAGGGGAGCCATGTCATCCCGGCCGGATACATGCCGGCCGTTCTCTCCTTGATCGGTTCAGGGAACAGAGTGCATAATACCGGTGAATCAAATACATTATCTTTGATGAGGCAGAATACCATAAAGAAACGTGGAGTGTTGGTGTTCTTGTGGTGAAGGATTGCTCCACCGATACGGTAGCACGGGCCGTCAGGGAATACGAAGGCGTCACCCGGAAGAGGGAGATCGGGGATATGATCCGGTCTCTCCGGATAGAGAGCCCCGACGTTATCGCTTCGTTCGGTGAGGATGCCGCGGTCATCCGGCATAATGCAGAGGACGCGCTGCTTCTTGCGGCGGATGGTATCTGGAGCAGGTTAATGGAGGCGGACCCGTTTTGGGCGGGGTACTGCGCCGTGCTCGTGAACGTTCACGACATCGCCGCCATGGGCGGAAGGCCGGTTGCGATGGTCGATGTCCTCTCTGCCACGAACGACCATATCCGCGACGAGGTGACCCGGGGCATGGTCACGGCGTCCGCACAGTTCGGCGTCCCGATCGTGGGCGGGCATCTCCATCCGGAGACGCCCTACAGCGTTGTGGATCTGGCGATCCTCGGGACGGCCAGGATGGACCAGCTCATCTTCTCGAACACGGCAGAGGAAGGGGACGTGGTCGTCGCGGCGATTGACCTCGATGGCCGGGTGCACCCGTCATGCAGCTTCAACTGGGACTCGGTCACCATGAAGTCGGCGGAGACGGTGCGGGCTCAGATCAGGGTGATGGAGGACCTGGGAAAAGAGCGCCTGGTGACGGCCGGCAAGGACATCAGCAACCCGGGCGTCATCGGAACCCTCGGCATGCTCCTTGAGGTGAGCGGAAAGGGCGCGGTGATCGACCTTGAGGCGATACCCCGACCGGACCTCTCCGCCCTCGGTCTCCCCTTTGAACAGTGGGTGCGCATGTATCCTGGCATGGGGTTCATCCTGACCGTCAGGCCGGAGAACGTGGAGGAGGTCTGCCGCCGGTTTGACGACGTCGGGATCACCGCCACCGCCATCGGGGAGGTTGACGGGACCGGGAGGCTCTCCGTCAGGTACCTGGGCCGGGAGACGCAGGTCTTTGATCTCGACCAGGACGGTATCATGGGGATCTTTTCGGACGGAGGGGCATGCCGGTAACGGTCGGGCTTGGTGCGGCGTCCCCCGACGCGAAGATCCTCTCGACCGTCCGGGCGGTCGGCCGGGAGGTCGATCTCATCCTTTTTTCCCCGCCGGGAACCGCCGGCTCGTTTCCTGATTCAGTTACGGTCGTCGAGTCCGAGGAGCCGCAGATCGCCCTCATCGAAGCGCTCTATGCCGGCAGGATCGATGCCGCCGTCAGGGGCACTCTCCCCGCCTCTTCGACGCTGAAGGCGCTCAAGCAGGCGGCAGGTGTCGATCACCTGGAGCGGATTGCCCTCCTCGAGGCCGCCGACGGGCATCTCTTCCTCCTCGCCCCGGTCGGGGTCGACGAGG
>JAQVVW010000361.1 GCA_028698765.1 Methanoculleus sp.
GTGGGGTCATCCTGAGGTCCTCGTTAAACTAATCTTCATCTGGGATCATATTAGGGTTTATATTGTTGCACTTTTCCCGGGCGGCGCGGTATCCGCGAGGAGTTCTGCCACGATACCGGGCACCTCGCTGACGTTGTGGATCACGCGATCCACGCTCGAATAAAGGACGGCCGGTTTCCGGTCAGACTGCTGTTCGGTGAGCACCGCGAGATCCGCTCTCCGAAAGGCGTTCAGGTCGTTGATGGCATCTCCAACCATAACAACTTTGTCGTACTGCTCTTTGAGGTCCTCCACGATCCGTGCCTTCATCGAGGGGGTCGCGACGCCGTAGACCCTCTCCCGGGGGATACCAAGGTAATCGCCCATCCGTTCGAGCTTCGCGACGCGGTCGCCGGACGCTATGTATGCGGGGACGCCCATCCGGTGCAGCTCGCTGACGGCCTCTTTCGCGCCCTCGAACGGCCTTCCGCCGGTCGTCACCGTGAACTCGATGCCGGGGATGTCCATGTTCAGGATCACGCCGCTGTTCATGGTGACGATCGACTCTCTCTTGCAGCAGCTCCAGACCTGCCGGATGCATGCCTGCAGATCACCGATGCGGGCACGTTTGTCGTTGTAGAGGAGGTTCCCCACCTCTTCGGCGGGGATGACCCGGCGGGAGCAGGCCACCCCGAACCCGACCGACCGGGAGAGGAAGAACTCGGAGAGGCACTGGTCCTCCGGCGCCTCCATGACGTCACGGGAGTGGAGGTGGAGGACGACGAGCACTCGCGCTTCCGACCCGAAGGTGATGGTCGTGGTCTCGACCTCGGTCAGCATCTCGTCGTTGAGGATGTCGCGCGCTACCCGGTAAGTCCGCAGAAGTGTGCCCGCACTATCAAAAACAACGGCTACCGACATATTCTCACGTCAATAAATCTATGTAGTCTCTTGCCCTCTTCATCAATGAGGACGTATGTTACTGAGTGAGACGGCAGCAAGTATAAAGAATATGGAGATCCGGGGCGCCGGCAGGATAGCCCGGGCTGCGGTGGAGGCACTGGCCGACTATGCCAGGAATCTCGATGTATCCGACCCCGAGACCTTCAAGCGGGAGATGCAGGAAGCGGCCGATCTCCTCACCGGAACCCGGCCGACCGCCGTCTCGCTCCCGAACGCGGTGCGCTCCGTGATGCGGGCGCTCGACTCGTTCGACTCGGTGGAGGCCGCACGGGACGCAGTCCTTGCCAGGGCAGCCGAGTTCGTCGAGCACTCGGAGCATGCAATCGAGCGGATAGCGGAGATCGGGGCACGTCACATCTCCGACGGCGACGTTCTCCTGACCCACTGCAACTCCGAGGCGGCGCTCGGGTGCATCCTGGAGGCTCACCGGCAGGGGAAGGAGATCGAGGTCTACGCGACGGAAGTTCGTCCCCGCGGCCAGGGGCTCATCACGATCCGGACGTTGAACGACGCCGGTATCCGGACGAACTACATCGTCGATTCGGCGGTTCGTTACTTCATCAACGACGTCGATCTGGTCGTCGTCGGCGCCGACGCGATCGCGGTGAACGGCGCGGTGGTGAACAAGATCGGGACGGCACAGATTGCGCATGCCGCAAACGAGGCCCGGACGAACGTCATCGTCGCGGCCGAGACCTACAAGTTCGCGCCGCGGACGATCCTCGGGGAGCTGATCGAGATCGAGGAGCGGGACACTGCCGAGGTGCTCCCCCGCGAGGTGGCGGAGGGACTCCCCTTCGTCCGGGTCAGGAACCCGGCCTTCGACGTGACGCCCGCGGAGTACGTCGACCTGATCGTCACCGAGCAGGGGGCGATCCCGCCGGAGCTGGCGTTCACGGTGATAAGGGACTATCTCGGGTGGAGGATCGAGGAACTGCGGTAGGCCCGGATTCCCCTACCGGAGAGGTGAGTCGGCACGGTTTTCGGCAACCGTTCCGTTCCAGGGAAGGAGGGGCACCATACCGTCTGCCGTCCCGTCGAGAGCCCCGGAAGACCCCAGTGCCTCGCTGGTGAGTGCGTAGCACACCGCCCGGCCGTCGCGATTCGCTTCGACGAGTCCGTCTGCGGCGAGCCTACGCAGGTGCCAGGCGGCTGTGGAACGCGAGATGCCGACGATCTCGGCTATCTCCGACTGCGCGATGCCGGGTTTTTCAAGGAGAAGGGCAAAGATCTGCCGACGCGTGCCGTTCTGGAGGTGCAGGCATACGGCCTTCTCGGTTTTATCATAGTCGCCGTTCCGAAAACAGCCCATCCCGCCCTCCAGGTGCACGACACTGATCTGACCGGCCTCCCGGAGGCGGGAGAGGTGGTAACGGATCGTCCCCCGGTTGATCCCGGTGATACGGGCGATCTCCGCAGGCGCGATCCCCGGGTGGTCCCGGATACAGGCGTAGATCCGGGACCGTTTCTTGTTGTCCAGGGGGTGGCGTGAGGTCCGGTAGCCGAGGTAGGCCATGACGCCGGCGGAATAGACGAGTTCGAAGGGCACCGCAAGGAGCGGGCAGTGGA
>JAQVVW010000362.1 GCA_028698765.1 Methanoculleus sp.
CGTACCGGTTCCCGCCTTTCGTGACGGACGACGGGCGTTCCTCCCGTAAGAGCTCAGAGAGGCGTCTCCGCTCCGCAACGACACCGTCGTTGATCCTGCCGATCTCAAGCCGCATCCACCGTAAGAGGGTCGACTCGTCGCCTGCTGATGGTCGGTCGGGCATGTGGGCTCCTGTGGTGATCCGTCCCCGGGTCAAAGAGACAGAGTCTCTGCCATGCGATATATATCTGGCCCCCCGGAGGCTCACCCCTGCTGGCGGGAGCCAGGGCGTTATTCCGGTGACTCGAGCAGGGAACGGCCCGGATCACGGATCTCCCGCTATCCGGAGCCAAAGTATATGTATCTCTGCCCCCCATTCGGCGTCTTCTGTGTGATCATTCATGAGACGTAATTTGGCACGCGACAGGTACCGCCGACGGCATGCCTGCCTCCGGAGGGTGCTGCTCTGTGCCTTGCTGCTCGCCGGCATAGGAGTTCTCCTCGTAGCTGCCCCGGTAGGCTCCACCGGCAGACCCGGGGAAGAGCGGGAGTACAATCCGGCCATCGCCACAATGCTTGCAGAGATCAACGAAACCGAACTCCGGAACACGACATACGACCTGCAGAATTTTTCGACCCGGGTCTTCGGCACCGATGGAAACCGGGAGGCGGGCGAGTATCTCTTTGCGAGGTTTGCCGGCATCCCCGGGCTCGAGGTGTAGTTCCAGGGCGGCGAACTCAACAACGTCATCGCCACGCTCCCCGGGAGTGACAACACCTCCGATGAGGTCGTGGTGGTGGGGGCGCACTACGACAGCAGGTCATCGGACCCCACCCGCGCGCCCGGGGCTACCGATAACGGATGCGGCGTCGCGATCGTCCTGGAACTCGCCCGGGTCATGAGCCGCCACCAGTTTGACCGGACGGTGCAATTTACACTCTGGAACGCCGAAGAGGATGGTCGGTACGGCAGCGCTGACTATGCCGGGAACGCGACGAACCCTGTCGCGTTCTACCTCAACTACGACTCGGCCTGTTACGACCCGGAGAACCGTTTCATCCTCGACATCGTCTACGACGAGCACTCTCGCGATCTCGCGGCACTCATGGCAGATTACAACACCCTCTACGCCACGAACTTCACCCTGACCGCGAACAACCACACCTGCGCCTCAGACCACGCTCCCTTCCAGGCCCGGGGGCTCCCGGCCGTGACGACCCACTGCGAGGAGCACGGCCCGGCCCATACCCCGGACGATACCATCGACCGTGTCTCGTCTGAGTATACGAAGAAGAATGCCCGGCTCGGCCTCTCGGTGCTGGCGGAGGAGGCCGGGCTCCGGGACAAGGAGGAACCTGCTGCCGTCCCGAAGGCCCCGGTGATGAACGTATGGAATCTCTCCGGGAGGCTGGGCGGGTCTGTTTGACGGTCTTATTGTCGGATGGAGTCGTTATCTGTCGCGCACGGGGATATGGGCGCATCATGACGTTCCTTAATCCCTGCATGGGGGTGGTACCGCTGGCTGATACGGGAAAATCCTCTCCCTGTGGCCCAAAGCATGGCCCCCGTCGCAGGGAATACGGGGAGGAGAACACGCTATTTATACGGTCGAAGCCAACATTTAAAAAATATGAAAGATTCTGAGATCCAGATGAACCCCAACGAGCTGGTCCGTTTTCTCCAGAAGGATCCGGCAGAGTTTACAAAGGAGGACATTATCCGGTTCTGCGAAGAGAACGGGATTGAGATGGTCAACTTCCGGTACGCCGCCGAAGACGGCAAACTCAAGACCCTCAACTTCGTTATCTCCTCAAGGGAGCATCTCGACACCATTCTCTCCGACGGTGAGCGCGTCGACGGCAGCAACCTTTTCTCGTTTATCGAGGCGGGGAGCAGCGACCTCTACGTGATCCCCCGCTACCGCACGGCGTTCGTGAACCCCTTTGCCGAGGTGCCGACGCTCGAGTTTCTCTGCTCGTTCTACGACAACGACGGAAAACCTCTCGAGAGCGCGCCCGAGTACGTGCTTCGCAAGGCGGACGAGGAGTTCACCCGCCGGACCGGGTGCGTATTCAAGACCCTCGGCGAACTCGAGTACTACGTCATCAGCCCGCGGGACGAACTCTATCCCGGCCGCGACCAGAAGGGCTACCACTCGGCCGAACCGTTCGTCAAGTTCGCGGACCTGCGAGACGAGGCGATGCGTCTCGTCGCCCGTGCCGGCGGCAGGATCAAGTACGGCCACTCGGAGGTCGGGTGTTTCTGCAATGACGACCTGTACTACGAGCAGCACGAGATCGAGTTCCTGCCGATGCCGGTGGAGCAGGCGGTCGAGCAGCTCATCATCGCCAAGTGGGTTCTGCGGATGCTCGGCAACCGGTGCGGCGTCGAGATCAGCTTCGCCCCGAAGATCACTGCCGGGAAGGCCGGGAGCGGCATGCACTTCCACATGCTCGTCGAGAAGGATGGCCGGAACCTGCTGATCGAGGAGGGCAAACTGAGCCCGCTCGCCCGGAAGATGATCGCCGG
>JAQVVW010000363.1 GCA_028698765.1 Methanoculleus sp.
CCGGACCGCGGTTATGCACGGTGATCTGCACCAGGATATCCTCAGGCGTTGCCTTCGCGTACTCCACGAAGACGTCGAAGTAGCGATCGCCGTCGAATATCCCCGTATCGATGAGCTCGTACTCCAGGTCATACCGGGTGCGCTGCCGGTTCGTCTCGACAAGGTCGTTGTACGGGAACGCCGCCTGCGGGTACCGGTAGAGGTACTTCATGTAGGAGTGCGAAGGGGTGTTGTCGAGGTAGTAGTAGTACTCCTTCACGTCCTCCCCGTGGTTCCCCTCGCCGTTGTTCAGGCCGAAGAGCCGTTCTTTGATGATGGGATCGGCACCGTTCCAGAGGGCGAGCGCAAAACAGAGGCGCTGGGCATCGTCGGAGATGCCGGCAATCCCGTCTTCCCCCCACCGGTAGGCGCGGGACCGGGCCTGGTCGTGCGTGAAGTAAACCCAGGAGTTGCCGTCCTCCCCGTAATCCTCTCTCACCGTCCCCCATTGCCGTTCGCTCAGGTAGGGCCCCCACCGACGCCAGGGGATACCGCTGGCGCGGATCTCGAGCATCCGTTGCCCCTCGGATGTGCCGGGTACAAACGTTGCAGGTGTCATGCGCAAGCCAGACCATCCATCATATAATATATTTTTTGAGGAATAGAATTCCAGGTTACCCCAATGGCACCATGCGGCGTTTCACCCCCTGTGTATGCGGGATCCGGGGGTTTCGTCTCATAGGCCGCCCGGGAAGACCGGATCAGGAAGCAGAACAGGAGGATGCCGGCCGGTGCGGCAGGCAGACCGGGAAACCTCGTTGCCGCTACCGCCGGGCCGCTCGCCCGGTCTTCTCGAACGGGCGATGCACTGCCACCCGGGAACGCCGGTCTGCTGTATTTATATACACCCTCTCCGTTTGATGCATCGAATCGAGGGCTGACATGATGACCACCTCCGCAGACCCGGCTCCCACGGCACCGGCGGCAGCCCCGCAGGGTGTGCTCCTGCCGCTTGCGCTGGCCCAGTTCATCTGCAGCTACGCTGCCTCGAACATGAACGTGGCCATCAGCAACATCGCCACCGACCTGGGGACGACGGTCAGCGGTGTCCAGACGACCATCGCCGTCTTTACGCTGACCATGGCGGCCCTGATGATCCCCGGCAGCAAGTTGACGGATATCCTGGGCCGCACGTACCTCTTCAGGCGAGGCCTGCTCGTCTACGGCGTGGGAGCACTGGTAGCGGCAGCGGCGCCGGGGATCGGGATCCTGATCCTCGGCTACTCGCTCCTCGAAGGCATCGGGACCGCGCTGCTGATCCCGCCTGTCTACATCCTCGCGACGGTCTTCTTTCCCGACCTCACCTCACGCGCCCGCGCTTTCGGCGCGATCAGTGCGGCGGGCGGTATCGGGGCGGCCGCAGGCCCGCTGGTCGGCGGGATCATCACCACCGCGATCAGCTGGCGAGCAGCCTTTGTCGTGCAGGCTCTCGTCGTCGGGATCGTCATCCTTCAAAGCCGGAAGATCGTCGACCCGGGTATCCAGGGCCCAAAACCCCGTCTGGACATCGTCGGAACCATCCTCTCGGCGGCGGGACTCTTCTTCGTGGTGGTCGGCATCCTGCAGGCCTCGACCTACGGCTGGTTTGCGGCCAGTCAGGACTTCGTCATCGGGAATACGGTCTTGATCCCGCAGGGCGGCATATCGCCGGTATGGGTCTTCGTGCTGATCGGACTGCTGTTGCTGGCCGGGTTCTTCTGGCACATCCGGTCCATGGAGCGGGCGGGCAAGGAGCCGCTGCTCTCCACCAGGCTGTTTAAGAACCGCACATCGAACCTCGGCCTCATCACGCAGAACATCCAGTGGCTGGTCCTGATGGGCCTCTCGTTCGTGGTGTCGGTCTACCTGCAGACGGTGCGGGGCTACAGCGCGATCGAGACCGGTCTGGTCCTGACACCGGCCACGATCGGCATCCTGCTCTCCTCGATGGCTGCGGCCAGGCTGGCGCGGAGGCGTTCCCAGGCAACGTTGATCCGGGCGGGGTTCATCGTGACGGTCGTCGGCGTGCTCCTCCTGCTGCTGTGGGTGCGGGAGACCTCGAACGTCCTTACCTTCGTGCCGGGCCTTTTTCTGGTCGGCCTGGGCGTCGGGGTGATGCTGACATCCTCGGTCAACGTCGTCCAGTCCAGTTTCCCCGAGAAAGACCAGGGGGAGATATCGGGCCTCTCGCGCAGCGTCTCGAACCTGGGCTCCTCGCTCGGCGTGGCCATCGCAGGCACCGTCATCGTCTCCAGCCTTGTTGAGGGAAACATGGGCTACGCCCTCGCCCTGATCGTCCTGGTGGTGTTTGCTCTGGTCGGCCTTGCAGCCGCGTTCATGCTGCCAACGGATCCGGTGCCCCGGTTACCGGAGCCCGGGCCCGAGCCTGCCTGATCGGCGCCCCTCCCGTTACCCGCCCGGACGCCCGCGGGACCGAAAGTAGGCCTCGATCTGCTCCAGAGACAGCCCTTTCGTCTCCGGCACGAG
>JAQVVW010000026.1 GCA_028698765.1 Methanoculleus sp.
CCACCACGTATGCGATGCCGGTTGCGCGCGGGACATGAGCAAAAAAAGCTTCCAGGGCCACCAGACCGCCGGCAGATGCCCCGATCCCGGCGATGGCAACCGGGGACCCTTCCGTTGCCGCGGCCGGCGCCTCCTCTTCACGAGGTTTTTCTACCGGGGTCCTGCCTGCACTTCTTGATTGTTCTGGTTCTTCCATTACCTCTTCCTCATTGTGTTGGTTTACCGTGCGTAGTCGTCCTCACGCGCCGACCTGCTATGAGGATCTATAACCCCGGGCTGGCCCAAATGGACGCACACGCCGTGCGGCATGCCTCTCGGTATACCGCAGGAACGCCCCACATGATTGATGATCGATCGCCATTCTTGATGAACTTTCGTGTAGGACCCGTGCTCTTCAATCCTCATTCCGGCGATTATGGATCTCTGCGACGGCGGGGCGGCGTTGTTAGCCAAAAATATAATTCCGGGGTTGTTCGAGGAGAACTCTCAACTGTTTTGCGCGGCCTCCCTGAGCGTGAGCCGGAACGCCGCCCCCTCCTCCGGGCGGCCGGGTATGCGATCCTCGACCCAGATCCTGCCGCCGTAGCGGGCCACGAGCATCCGGCAGATCGAGAGGCCAAGGCCCTGGCCGCTCTCCTGGGCCTTCCCCTGCTCGAACCGGGCAAAGATGGCTTCCTTCGCCTCGTCCGGGAGCCCGGGGCAGGGTCGTCGACACGAAGATAGGATCTCTCAGTCGTCCGGCAGAGCGTTCCGTGCCTCGCGGGCAAAAGCAAGCGTCCTTTCCGGGTCGCGAAGACCGTCTTTCTTGACGCCGGTATGAACATCGACCCCGTAGGGGCGGACTTTCCGTATCGCCTCTCGGACGTTCTCCGGCGTGAGCCCTCCTGCGAGTATTACTGGAATGGCTGAGTTTGCCACGATCTCCGCGCTGATGTTCCAGTCGTGCGGGATCCCCGTCCCCCCGAGCCTCTCCCGGGTTCTGGTGTCGAGGAGGAGCGCGTCGGCATAGGGCTCGTAGCGTTTTGCCGTCGCGATGGCCGACCTGTCCATGACGTGCACGGCTTTTATGATCTTTACATACGGGAGAGCATCGCGGACGTCGTCCAGTTCGGCCGGCTCGACGGTATCCTGGACCTGCAGCGTCGTGCAGCGCGACTCCCTCACGAGCCTGATGAGGTCTTCTGTCTCGCGGAGGTGGGTGACTGCGACCGGTTCGATGAACAGCGGGAGGCGGCGGATCATCCCGGCTGCTTCTGCCGGGGTTACGACGTCGCTGCTCTGGTGGGTCACACCCATGATGAACCCCACGGCATCGCAACCGGCAGCGACTGCGCACCGTATATCGGCAAGGCTCGCGGTTCCGCAGAATTTGATGCGCATCAGATCTTCTCTGTCGTTATGGCAGATAGGGTCTTTTATTTGCATGTTCAAAGGCCGCGGGGTGATCCTGATGCCGCCCTAGTTCGGGTCTGGGCGTTACAACTGTGAGGGCTGACGGCAGAGACGGGCGGGGTTAGCCCCCCTGTTCCGCGATGAGGCTCGTGCGCCTCTTTGTGAACGGTTGCGATCCCCTTGTGCGATGACCAGAACTGATACGCCTGTGGTGGCGAACCTGGTGGCCTATGTTGCCGGCCATCTCCGCTACCTGCGTAACGGCTCCGAGGCCGACGGACTTCCTGATCTGGGGAGGCCTCTCCCAGTTCTTCTTGCCGTGCTATCGGGCGAAACTCCTCGCTCGCTTTGGAACATCGCCCTAGCTCCCGCCGTGATACGTACCGTTAATGCCCTCACTTGCTTGCCAGCCGTTCGCGTCATGGCAGCTGTTTTCGCATGCTACTCGCACCTCCGCTTCGTGGGCATGCTCGCGGCTGCTTGAAAATTCGCTGAGTATAATATTTTTGTTCGATTATTATTACAATGTTAATTTTGCATTTCTAATGCGTTTAAATTTAAGAATAAGTTTTTATGGACTATTTCTCAAAGATAACTGGTAATGGTTCAAATCTCCGGGGCTGATGTGTTCATTTTTTTTGGTGGAATCGTTTTAGGGGCACTGATTGGAATTGCAGGTAATTTCGTAGTGGAATCGTTCTTTAAGTTGAAAAATTTTGAAAAGTTTCATCTTTGGATTATTTTTATTGTTTCGTTGATAGTCTTTGTCATTCTGATCGCCTGCTGCTTTATGACTTTTATTGCATTCTCTGCTTCCGATAATAACATGATGAGTGAAGAATCTGGCTTAAATACAAATCTTTCATGTGATTGTAACTCGAGTACTTGTACGATTAATTATTATGTATATAATATTAGCCAGATTACTGTTGAAAATAGAAAAATCTCGTCGATTGCTGATTTTAAGAATATATTTCATAATATGCAGCCTGAAGGGGATTACGTCGCGGGGTCGAGAGTGACATCAGAGGTGTTCAACGATCTGACCGGGATGATTGAAAGAAAGTGTTTCAGGAATTAATCGGCTGAACCTCCATTTTTTTTGTTAATTTCAAATATGGTCAAGGTGTCCTCATTATGCGAGGGCTGGCACAGTGTCGGCCCGGGTTTCGACTGCGATGCGGATGGTGTCCGCTTGTTAGGGCGAGATGGTGAACTGATCATGGATGTAGTGTAATAGATATCGCCGGTCAAGTCGTGCCCGTGCGGAGATAGGGCCGACGCGCTTGCCCTCGTCGCCGAGATAGTTGATGTAGACCGTATCGGGCTCACGGCCCCTAGCTATACCCTCGCCGGCAACGCCGCCTTTAATGTACCCGACGTGCTCGAAGGGATTTCCATCGGGAACCGCCCGGACGATAGCGTCACCTCACGGGATTCTGTCCGGTTCTCTGTAGGTGATACTGTTATCTATCCTGACCGATGTGTCAGGAACGGCGCCCGGGGGAGTATACGTGGACCAGGATATTATTGAGGTGATCCGGCAGGATCACGAGCAGATCATGGAGGTGCTGGACGATCTGGAAGCGCACGGTCGTGCAACCTCAGAGACCTGCAGCACTGCCAGAGGATTGCTGTACTCGCATATGCATGGTAAGGAGGCGACGATATACGAGCGGATGAGGTCGGAGATGGGTGAGCGTATCGAAGATTCTCTCGATGTACCGGGAACAATCGTCCGCCAGACTGGATGGGCTCTGCAGCAGAACCTCACGGGACCTTCTGCAAATACCTCACAATCTCCATAATGTTAGACGCGAAGGCGTTAGAAAAGTTGTTCGAAGTGCCCCCGCCCGGATTTGAACCGGGGACAACCAGATCTTCAGTCTGGCGCTCTCCCAGTCTGAGCTACAGGGGCTTCTGCTCTACAATGTTATCGGTTGTTCCTAATAAATACTCTGTTCCCCGGGGCGGCGGGGTGGGAACGGACTCATAACCGCCTGTTTATCACGTCGTACACCGATATAGAGAACAATGGCTGGAAGCGATCGAAAGCCGGACACCAGGGACACGAATTTTATGAAGGCCCTCTCCGGGAGGACGGAGCATGTCGTGCACCTCACGCACAACGACCTCGACGCCGCCGGAAGCGATGCCATCCACCGCCGGAAGTACGGGGACGTCTTCACCGTCTGGGCTTCGGTCGGCAAGTTCCTCTCCCTCTTTGACGCCGTCGCCGGCTCTCCCGGCCGGGGCGACCTCCTCAGCATATCGGATATCGGCTACCAGCAGGGTGTCGAGCAGCGCCTCGCAAAAGCCCGCTCCAACGGGTGGCGGATCGAGTGGCGTGACCACCACCGCTGGAAGGACGAGGAGATCCGCGCCGTTGAGAAGAAGACGAGCCTCCTCCATGTCGACGTCACCACCTGCGCCACCGGGATCGTCGCACGCGACCTCGCCCCCGACGACCCGGTGGCGATCGAGATCGCGCGGGTCGTCTGCGACTATGACCTCTGGAAGCACCAGGACGCTCGCTCGAAGATCCTCGGCCAGGTGGTGATGCGAAAGGGCTTCCGGGAGTACGTCCGCGACAACCTGGTCCGCGGCACGATCGTCGACGCGAAGGTCGAGAGCGAGTATAACGAGATCGTCCGGGAGATGGAGCGGGATATCAAAAAGAGCATCCGACACACCACGATCATCGAGAGCGATCGCTACCGGATCGCGTTCGCGCCCCTCTACGGCTACCCCAGCGAGACCGCCCACGCCATCCGCGACGAACTCAAGACCGATATCGAGGTGGTCGTCTCGGACAACGGTCGCATATCCATCCGCTCCGTCCCCCCGGTCAGCCACCTCATCGCCCGGGAGTTCTCCGGCGGCGGCCATCCCCATGCGGCCGGGGGAACGTTCTCTTTCACCCTCCTCGACCGGCTCCTCTTCTGGCTCATAAAGCGGAACCGCCACTACCGCTGCCTTGCAAAGAAGGCGGAGTCTATCGAGGAATAGACGCCCGCTCGACGAGGCTCTTCCAGTAGTCCGGGCAGGCGTCCTCGCAGTAGCCGCCCACTTCGAGCATATCCGGGTCGGCAAACTCGGTTGCCGCCCGGAGATCCTCCTCCTCTGCATCGAGGAGGATGAGTTTCCTGACGCGGAACCGCTCCATCAGGTCGGGAGCCCTGGAGAGGGCCTTTGCCGGGAGGATGAGTTCGCCCTGGTACTCAAGCAGCAGTTCCAGATCGAACGTCTCCGGGTTTCTCGGGAAGAAGAGAATTTTTCTGCCCGCGAGCACCTCGAGTTCGATCGCGTCCGCCTCTTCCGCGACCAGGATATGCCCCCGCACACCGATATCCCGCATCTCCCGCGCGAGGCGGGCATAGAGGTTCGCGATCGTCTCGGAGAACTCCTCCTCGTCTCCGATGCTGCCGTCGCGGAACCCGAGCACGTGCGGTGCCGGGAGGGAGAACCATGCGTCCTTGCGCCTTGCCGTGATTGAGCGGGCATCGCCGGCGACGACGGCCGGGTCGATCCCCGGCTCGCCGACGAGCATCCCGTCCTCCATGCCGAGGAAGGCCCCGCTCAACCGCTCACCGTAGAAGAGGCCGCCGGCGGCGGGAACCGCCACCCCCTCCTGTCCGTCGAGCGAGCGGCTGAGCCGGTAGGTGGTGAGGTCCGCCTCCACCCCTCTCTTCCCCTTCAGCCACTCCGCGAGCTCCGGAACCGTCGGCATCCCGACCTCGGAACCGAACGACCTCACCGGGATTCTAATCTGTCGTGCCATGCGCTGGTATCTTTATTAGCATCGCAACCAGAGTAGATAAGGATGAGTGATAAGCCGTTGCTGGTGACGTGCGGGCTCCCGTACACGAACGGCCCCTGCCATATCGGGCACCTGCGAACCTACGTTCCGGCGGACTTTTACGTCCGGTATATGCGCCGGTCCGGGGAGGAGGTCGTCTTCATATGCGGTTCCGACAATCACGGGACGCCGATCGTGATCAGCGCCGAGCAGGAGGGTTCGACCCCCCGCGCCCTCTCGGAGCGGTATCACGAACACTTCTACGAGACGTTCCGGCGGATGGGCGTCGTCTTCGACCGGTTCGGGATGACCGACGACCCCATGAACCGCGAGACCACCCGGTCGATCGTCGAGCGGCTCATCGAGAACGGCTACGTCTACGCAGAGACCGTCAGCCAGAGTTACTGCCCGGAGTGTGAGCGGTTCCTTCCCGACCGCTACGTGGAGGGGATCTGTCCCCACTGCGGCGCCATCGCCCGGGGCGACGAGTGCGACCAGGGATGCGGGCAGCACCTGGAGCCCGGCGAGATCAAGGACGCGGTCTGCAAGATCTGCGGCGCCAGGGCGGAGTACCGCGAGCAGGAGCACTACTTCTTCAGGCTCTCGGCGTTCCGGGAGTTCCTCCTTGAGTATCTCCCGAACCTCAAAGGCACGTCCACAGCCCGGAACTACGCCCTCGGGTGGGTGAAGGAGGCCCTGCACGACTGGTGCATCACCCGGACGCTGGACTGGGGTGTTCCGTTCCCCGGCCGCGACGACCTCGTTGTCTACGTCTGGGTCGACGCGCCGATCGGCTACATCTCCTTCACGAAGGAGTGGGCGGAGGCGGCGGGAACCGACTGGAAGGACTACTGGTGCGGCGACGATGCCCACGTCACGCACTTCATCGGCGGGGACATCATCTACCACCACTGCATCTTCTGGCCGGCGCTCCTCAAGGCGGCGGGCTACGGCCTCCCGCACGCGGTGGTCGCGAGCGGCATGGTCACGATCGAGGGGAGGAAGTTCTCGAAGTCCCGCGGCTACGTCGTCTGGACAAACGACGATTACCTGGATAAGGGCCTCCCGGCGGACTACCTCCGCTACTACCTCCTCTCCTACACGAACCACACGAAGGAGCTCGATTTCTCCTGGAAGGTCTACGCCGAGCGGGTGAACAACGAGATCGTGGGTACGCTCGGGAACTTCATCTACCGGACGATGTACTTCGCCGAGAAGGAGTTCTCGGGCGTGCGCGACCTCCCTCCCCGGCCGGAGATCATCGAGGAGATCGAGCGGTCGCTCGCCGGCATCGACGGTCTGATGCGGGACTACGACTTCAAGAACGCCGTCGACTCGATGATGGCGCTCGCGTCGTTTGGGAACGCCCACATCCAGAACAACGCCCCCTGGAAACTGATCAAGGAGGACCGGGCCGCGGCAGAGCAGGTGATCGCCGATTGCCTCCAGATCGTGAAAGCGCTCGCCCTCGTCTTCGAGCCCCTGATGCCCGATGTGATGCAGCGGGCCTGGACAATGCTCGGCTACGAGGACGATATCGCGGCCCACCCGATCGCGGAGGCCACGGTGCCGATCGGCGCCCGCCCGCTTCCAAAGCCCGCTCCCCTCTTTACCAAGGTCGAGAAGGACCTGGTCGCCGCCCTTGAGGCGACCCTCGACGCGCAGGTCGAGAAGGCAAAGGCGGCCGCCGCACCGAAGATGCCCACCGTCTCGATCGAGGAGTTCGGAAACCTCGATATCAGGGTTGCAAAGGTCGTCTCGGCCGAGCCGATCAAGGGGTCGAAGAAGCTCTACAAACTCGTCGTCGACCTCGGCGGCGAGAAGCGGCAGGTGGTCAGCGGGATCGCGCAGTTCTACTCCCCCGACGAACTGGCGGGGAAGGATGTCGCGATGATCGTGAACCTTGCGCCGGCGAAGATCTTCGGGGTCGAGAGCCGGGGGATGATCCTCGCCGCCGGCGACGAGGCCTCGCTCCTCGTTCCCCTCCGCCCGGTCAGGCCGGGGACGAAGGTTCGTTGACCGGGACAACCCGGTCGACCCTGTTTTTCCGGAGAGTTTGATCGTAGACGACGACCCGCCAGTCGCCGCCGGGTGAGAACGGGTGGACGCCGGGGTGGTAGGCCGTCGTAAAGACCATCTCCGGCTCGTCGGTGATCCAGTAGCCGGAGCGGCCGTCGACGGGGAGGTAGAAGATGTATGCGGCCCGGCCGCCGGCGGGGGTCGCGTTCGTGAGGATCGCGGTCTCGACGTTGTGGAGCCCTCCCTCCGGGTCGGTGAGGTAGGCCCTGCACTCCATGAGGTTGACGGCGTCCATCGCGACGCGGATCACCGCCGTCCCGTTGTAGCCGGCGACGACCTCCACCGGGGATGCGGGGGAGTGCCCCGGGACGGTGATCCCTGCCCCGTCCCCCGGCACGAGAAGCGTTGCGGCTACGGCGGTCATCATCACTGCGGCGATGACGACGGCAAAGACTGTCGCCGTTCCGGTGGAGATGGGCCCCCGTCCCATGGGCAGCCTCTGTAGTTCATCCTGTATTTGAAACTATGGGTTGAGCGGGACGGGGAGCGGTGGAGCGGGAGGTGTTTTGAAGATGCGGAGGAACCGGGCGGGGTGTTCTAAAGCCGCTCGAGCGCCTCTCTTCCGGTCATCCCGACGGCGACGCCGCGCTCCTCTGCATGCCGGTTCGCCCCCTTGATCTCGCCGCGGAGGAGGTCATCGACCGTCTCGATCGAGGATGCGCCTCCCGCGGGTTTGACGCGTGCTGCGGGGTAGCCGAATCTTTCAAGCGCATCGACATCGAACGCGCCGCAACCGACCATCCCCGCATCGGTCACCACCGCGACGAGGTTCACCGGGCCGAGGGGTATGACGTAGCCGTCGGCCTCTTTTTCGGTCAGCCTGACCGTTTCGTGCTGCATAGAGTGTGGTGAGCCGTCCGTCGTCATCAATCCCATGGTTCATACTCTCCGTTGAAGCGAATCCGGGTGAGAGCCATGACCGAATGAGCCCGCCGGTTGTACTTCTCAGATCTCCCGGCGGCGCCAGGCCTCGATGAGCGCCCGCGATATGCTCGCTCCTGCTGGAACAGTGGGCAGGGTCTCGCGGGAAAACCAGCCCGCGGCCTCGATCTCCTGGTTGTCGACCTGGATCTCCCCGGCGGCGTAGTCCGCGACGAAGCCGATCATGAGCGAGTCGGGGAACGGCCAGGGCTCGCTCCCGAAGTACCGCAGGTTCTTGACCGCGATGCCGACCTCCTCCGCGACCTCGCGGTGGACGGTCTGTTCGAGGTTCTCACCGGGCTCGTTGAAGCCGGCGATGACCGAGAAAAGCCCCGGCGTGAAGCGGGGGGAACGGGCGAGGAGGATCTCCTCCCCCTTCTTGATCAGCACGATGATGGCGGGGGAGATCCGGGGGTAGACAATGCGGTTGCAGGCCGTGCAGGCCCGTGCCCGTTCGGTCGTGACCGGCCGGGTTCTTGCACCGCACCTGCCGCAGAAGGCGGTCGACCGGTCGAAGTCGAGGATCCGCAGCGCGTAGGCCGCGACGGCCATATCGCTCGCCGGAACCTTGCTGGAGAGTTCCCGGACCGGCGACGTCTGCCAGCAGGCGGGGAGCGCGGCTCCGGCAGCGACCTCGGCTGCGTAGTAGACGGCATCGTCACGGGTGCCGAGGTAGACCGGCGCGCCGCACGAGAGACCTGCGGGGAGCGGGTCAGGCACGAGGGCGGTGCCGGGCGGAGGGTCGTCCCTGAAGAGGACAGAACTCCCCCGGACCAGGACCCAGCGCCTCTCGTGCGGCGACGGGTCCTCCGGGTAGACGGGGAAGAGGGGGCGGACTGCGTAGAACGGACGGTGCTCCATATCCCTCAACTATCTCCTCTCAGCCGGCATGAATCTACCCGTTACAGGAAGTACCCCGGCTCCCTTTGCTCGCCATACGGGGTATGAAGGCGCAGTGATGCGTCTTTCAACCCGGACTTCGCCGATCTCGCATGCTCGGGGTGAGCAGCGATGACGGTTCTCAAAAACGACGGGCCTGGGGGGATTCGAACCCCCGACGTCCGGGTTAGAAGCCCGGCGCTATGTCCTGGCTAAGCCACAGACCCCTGTGGTATTCCCATACATTTTGGTTGCACGGGGATATTAACCCTTTGAGGTTTTTGGCGCCAAAAAATGAGAGCGGATCATCCGGCCCGGTAACATGCCGAACGGACGATCTCGACTTTGGTCGGGTCTCCCCACTTCCGCCCCTCCACGTCGCGCGTGAGGGTTATCCCCCGGAACTGGACCTTGATCCGGGCGGCCATCCGCTCCCGCTCCTCGTAGAAGAACGAGTTGGCGACCTCGATCCGCCTCATGCCGATGTTGAGGGCGAGGAGATCGACCATGATCCCCGGATCGCCGGGCGAGAGGTCTTCCTCGTTCACCGACGTTACGAAGATACACTCGCCGGGAGCGGCCTCGGTCAGCGTGATGATGTTGTGGGCGCTGGTCAGTTCGAGGGTGCGGGCCTTGCCGTTCTTGAGTTCGGCAATGACCGCCGGCGAGATTCCGGTTAACGCTGCGTGCTTCATGGATCCTCACCCATACATCGGCAGCTGCTCTCTCCGGGGCGTAGCCTCGCTCTTCTGCACCTGTTCGGCGATCTCGGACATCGCCGCCTCGATCTCCACCGCCTGTTCGAGCAGTGGCTGGATGTCCAGGTTGAGGTCGTAGATCTGGTTTAAGACCTCGATCGTGGCCGCCGACGACCGCGGGTCGGGGGTGTTCACCGTCTCGCCGAGGAGCCCTATCCCCGGGATGCCCCGCGTCTTGCACTCCGTGAGGAGGCTTGCCGCGACGCCGGAGATGC
>JAQVVW010000027.1 GCA_028698765.1 Methanoculleus sp.
CCGGGACTCTGCCATTACTTCGCAACCCATAAGGAACAGAAGAGCGAGTAATCCTGGCAAGAGAGGGCAGGGCTACGACATCGGTAAATCCGGGATTTATTTACCCCGGCGAGGCCAGACGCAGCCGCAGATCTGATCCGGGCGACCCTCCCGCGGGTATTTTATCTCTCCAATGATTACGATTGGATAACGAGCATGTTTGTACACCAATCGCCCGGCATCCGGGGAGACGGTCGCCATGGCATGTAGGTGCTGCCAGTGCGGCAGCTGCTGCAGCAGCATGAGAGACGCCCACACGGTCATCGAAGAGCGCGGTGACTACACCTTCGTCGTCCCCAACGCCTACAGCGGGGACGTGAAGGAGGTGCGGGTCGACCCGGACAAGATCGCCCTCTTCGAGGATGCGAGCAGCATCGTAGAACCACCGGACGCATGCCCCTTCCTGAGGTTCGAAACCCCCCGGGATTCTCCTGCTCCGTCCCACGGGAACATCGCATTCGACGGAAAGAAGGGAAAGGCATGGTGCACGGTCTACCTGACGCGCCCCGAGATCTGCCGCGATTACTGCTGCTGGCGTCTCCTCATCCTCGATTCGGAGGGCAGAAGGGCCGGGCGCGTCATGTACCGGACAACGTTCATCCCGGACACCGACGAACTCCGCCGGCTCTGGGAACAGGTGCAGCCGACGCTGAACGGGCTCTCCGGCACGGAATGGGACGATGCCGTCCTCGATATCCTCACGGCGGCCGGATACCGGGTTCGCCGGTAACTGCCGGGATTGCAGGTGCTCCCGCCGCCTGCGGGTGAAAGGAGATAGGGTGAAAGGAGATAGGAACCCTTTCCATCACCTGCCGGCGATCTACACAACCCTGATATACCGGGATAGCAACAAGCCCGGCCGAGGTCGAGCATATGAGAGCATCGATGAGACTGCTGGCGGGCTGTTGCCTGTTGCTGATGGTGTGCCAGGTCTCCGCCATGGCCCCGCCCGCCTGGGCAGAGCCCGGAACGAAGGTGACGTATCAGGCCGCGCTGACCCCGTACTACGCCATCGACCCCGACGATCCGATGGACCGGTGGGTGCATCACGAGGGGACCGGGGTATTCGGGTATCTGACCGACACGATCACCGCCGGGGACGCCGCGGGTGGCTATTCCGGCGACTCGGTGGTGGTGAGCGGCATCGACAGGGGCACCCTGTACACGGGTTCGTGGTCATACCTTCCGGGGGATCCGGGGATGGGGCTCGTACCGTTCTGGGTCGACCTCGACAGCCCCGCCTTCAGCCCGGAGTTCATGGTTCTTGAGGGGCCGCTGGAACTTGCCGGCACGGAATGGGATGCGCAGGCGTATTACTACGCAAACCTCGGGACGAGTTTTGACATACGCTACGTCGTCGATAAGGAGAGCGGCCTCGTGTTGATCAAGAACGCGGGGCTGACGGGCGCAAACAACCAGATGCAGAGGGAGATCTACATCCTGCAGTCGCTTGAGACCGGATACCCCGGAAGCGGTATGCCGGAGAACGACACCTTCCCTATCATCTGGAACTCCGCGCACCCGGAGCGCGGTATGCCGGAGAACGTTACCCGGCCTATCACCTGGAGTTCCGGGCACCCCGGAAGCGGTATGCCGGAGAACATCACCCGGCCTATCGGTGAAATGGTCGGGAACTCCGGGTGGGCAATGAGGCATTTGGGGGAGGAAACTCCACCCCTTCACCATGCCTCTCACGATGGCACTGAACATCCCTACAATCCTGGAGGTGACGGGAACTAAGAGGGAATTCCGGGATCTTGTCGAGGCGACAATCGAGGAGCGGGATCTCCCGTTCCCGGAACTCCTGCGAGAGGTGGAAAGGCTCCCGGTAGAAGATGGTAATCGAGCGCGGCCCCGAGGGAGACTTATGCTCTATGGTCGGGTCGGATAACAGGTCGCTCCCGGATCCGCTCCACCGCATCCTCGGCGGCTTTCCGGGCGTACCAGTCCTCATCGTCGAAGATGCGCTCGAGGGGCGCAATCGCCCGTGCATCCCCGATCTCGGCGAGCACATCCGCCGCACGTTTCCGGACATCGCCGTCCGGGTCGTCGAGCGCGGAGACGACCGGCTCCACTGCCGGGGTTCCTATGGCGATGAGCGCCGCTCCCGCCTCCCGCCGGACGCTGTAGTAGTCGTCGTGGAGGAGACTCATGAGCCCCGGAGTCGCACGCGGGTCGCCGATCTCGCCGAGGATCATCGCCGCCCGCCGCCGGATGCTGTCGTCGCGGTCGTCGAGCACCGCGAGCAGCGGCTTGATCGCGGCCGCTCCCACCCGGGCGAGATCACCCCATCGCTCCTTTGCGATCAGGTAGACGACCGTCTCCCCCCCCACCGCGGGCGACCAGCCCAGGCGGTCGAGGGCGTCCGCAGCCCCGGCACGGACGCGGAAATGCTCATCGGTGAGCGCACCGGGGAGCAGGCGTGCCGCGGGCTCGCCGATCAGCACAAGCGCCGCCACCGCACCCTTCCGGGACGCATCGTTCCCGTCCCTGAGAACCCGCAGGAGCGGCAGGACCGCCGGTTCGCCCATCATGCCGAGCGCCCGCACCACGACGCGCCCCAGGCGCTGGTCGTCGTGCAGGAGCGCATCGATCAGCGGTTCGATGGTCGCCGGGTTCCCGATCTTGCCGAGCGTCGCGGCCGCTCCCATCCGGATCGTCGGGGGGGCAGCGCGGAGAGCCCGGACCAGCGGTTCGACTGCCGGATCTCCGATGCCGACGAGCGCCCGCGCCGCACCCAGGCGGATCTGCCAGTCGCGGTCCTGGAGAGCCTCGATGAGCGGCAGGACCGCCGCTTCGCCCATCATCTTGAGCGCCTCGACCGCCTTTCTCTGCGCGCCGTCCTGTTCGGTGCGGAGCTCGTAGATCAGCCTCTCGACTGCGGGAGCCCCGATCAGCCCGAGCGCCCGCGCCGCACCAATCTGGATTGCGCTGTCGGGGTCGTTGAGCGTCCGGATCAACGGTCCGACCGCACCGGGCCCGATCCCGGCGACGAAAGTCCACTGTTCCTTCGCGATCAGGTAGCTGACGGTCTCGCTCTCGGTCCGCGGCTCCCATCCGTTCCTGCCGAGAACCTCGGCCGCGCCCAGCCGCACCAGGTAGCGTTCATCGTTGAGCGCCTGCACAAGCAGATCGACGACCGGGCCCCCGAGGCGGGTGAGGGCATCGATCGCCCCGAGCCTGAGGGTATCGTCGGGGTGTCCCAGGGCCCCGATAAGCAGGGCGGCAGCCGCTTCCCCAAGACCGGTGAGCAGATCTCCCGCCCGCTGCCGGATCAGGGCTTCGTCGTTCCCGAGCGCCTCGATCAGCGCATCGAAGGCCTCCATCCCCATCGCCTCGAGGATCCCGACAGCGGTCTGTCCGGTCTCTGGATGCCCGAGAACCGGGACGAGCGCGCCGGCCGCAGGACTCCCGATCCGGACAAGCACTCCGGCAGCCGTCTTGCGAAGCCGGGTCTTCTCCAGGGCCTGGATCAGCGGTTCCACTGCAGCTTCGCCGATTCTAACAAGCGTCTCTTCCGCCTGCTCGCGGAGCGCTTTTCTGCCGAGCAGGCGGATCAGGGAGGGGACCGCAGGGGTCCCGATGCCGACGAGCGCCTTCATCGATCCGGCCTGCACCGCCGGATCAAGGTCACCGAGCCGCGTCACCAGGGGATCGACGGCGGGAGCGCCGAGACTCACGATCTCCGGCCATCGCTGCAGCGCGATCAGGTGGACGATCTCCTCCTCCGTCCCCCCTTCGGGAACCCACCCGAGCTGCTCGAGTACCCTCGCGGCTCCCATGCGGATCGACGAGGACTCGTTGCTGAGTGCCCCGGCAAGCGGTTTGAGTGTCGGAGCACCGATCCCGGCGAGCGCCGCCGTCGCTCCTCCCTGACCGTCGCCCTCCTCGCCGAGGAGAGGGATGAGGGCGTCTATCGCGGGCGCACCGATCCCGATCAGGGCGTCGACGGCTTTTCGGTGAAGACGGTCTTCACCGGCCCTGACGAGTTCGACGATGGCCGGAACTGCCTCAGACGTCCCGAGTCGGCCCAGAACTTCGACGGCGCTCTCCCGGGCGGCCCCGACCCCGCCTTCAAGCAGTTCGAGGACGGGCGCCACGGCCGGTTCCCCAATGGCAACAAGCGCATCCGCCGCCACCGGGGCGACGTCCTCGTCGGCGAGGGCACCCACGAGCGGCCCTACCGCCGTCGGATCGCCGATCTCGCCGAGCGTCGCTGCAGCCTCGCAGCGTATACGGGCGTCATCGGCGTTGAGCATCCGGATCAGCGGCTCAACGGCCGGTGAGCCCATCAGGGCGAGTTCCATCCACTCCTCCCGGGCAATCAGGTACCAGGCCCGTTCAGAGTCGCTCCAGGGTTCCCAGTTCATCCCGCCGAGAATTTCAGCGACCTGGGACCGGATGCGGGATCGCCTGGATGTCAGCGACTGGATCAGGGCCGGTACCGCCGGCTCGCCGAGCGCACCAAGAAGATCTAAAAGTGCCTCCTGCGCCTCCCCGTCCGTGGAGTCCAGAGCGCGGATGCACGCCTCCGCCGCCGGTTCGCCGATCTTCGCCAGAGCCCCCGCCGCAGTCCTGCGAAGGGAAGGGACAGAGAGGAGCCCGATGAGCGGCTCGACCGCAGGAAAACCGATCTCCGTGAGCGCCATGGCCGCCAGCGGGCGGATCTCGTCGCCTGCTTCGTGCAGAAGTTCGACCAGGGGATCGACCGCGGCCCCGCCGATCTCCCCGAGAGTCCGGGCGGCGTTCCACCACACCCCCTTATCGGGGGACTTCAGGATGCGGATGAGGGGCTCGATCGCGGTCTCACCGTAATCCGCAACGTCGAGCCACGCCTCGTCGGCGATGAGGTAGCGTATCGCACCGGTGTCGTCGGGGGCTTTCCACCCGAGTTCACGGAGGACGGAGGCTGCCGACCTTCGGATGCTCCGCTCAGGCGCATCGATGGCCTCGATGAGGAAGGGGATTGCTTCGTCGCCGATCTCCCGGAGCGCGTAGCGGGAGCCGAACTGCACCTCGCCGTCGCCGTCGGCAAGCGCTGCGATGAGAGGCGGCACGGCGGGGCTCCCGATGCGCACGAGCGTGGCAGCCGCCCCGATCTGCGCCGTAACGTCCCCAAGCGCAGCAATCAACGCAGGGATCGATTCCTCGCCGATCAGGGTAAGGGCTTCGGCGATGCACCACCGCTCCCCGTCGCCCGCAAGAGCAAGGGCCCGGACCAGGGGCTCCACGGCGTCGGCCCCACGGTCTGCGACGGCACTGACGGCACGTCCGCGAACCCCGGCATCGTCGCTCCCGAGGTCATCGATGAGCGACTCTATCGGGCGTTCAGCGTCTCCCCCCGCAGCCTCAGATAGGGGAGGGAGAGAGGCGGTCACGGCCGCCAGATCTTCTTCTGAGAGATCGAGTTCGGCAAGCCCGGAAAAGGGGTCGAAATCTCCGTCCTCGAACCCTGGCATCTGCATGAGTTCATCGGCGCCGAGGGAGGCAGGGTGCGGTGCAGGCTGGTCGTCCGGAACACCGGGCATGCCGTCATCCAGGAGTGAAAAGTCCGGGAGGTCTTCTGCCGCAGGATCCTCCGTGAGGAAGAGAGCATCGACTTCGTCCGGGGAGGCGAGACCCCCGGGGCCATCCGCAGGAGGTTCCGCCGGGGAAGGAACGGTAACCGTTTCGCCCGGCGAGATGAGTTCGTCGAACCGCCGGAGGGCATCGGGGATCTTCTCGAGCCTATCGAGGACGCTCGTCCCATCGTCGGCCGGGGCATGCCTGCGCGGGGGGGCCTCAGCAGACAAACCAGCAATCGGGGGTTCGGGGTCGTCCTTGCTATCGCTCTCTTCGGTATTCTTCTTTATCCAGTGCCTGATGAGCGAAGAGCCGTTCGGGCCGAAGAGCCCGGGCAGGCAAACGATGGGAAATGCGGATTCAACCGCCGACATATCCGGCACTCCCGCACCGGGCAGGAGAAGGAACAGGCATACGATCCCGAAGATCGCGCAGAACAGGGCACGTAACGCCGGAAGAGGTACACGGCAGTCACCGGGCACGCCCCCATCTGCGGATACCGGCAGCACCATCACTACATCGCGGATTGCGACTGCCGGATCGGTGGATGGACTGTCCGAGAATGCTCGTCGGCCCTCGATGCGCATAATGAAACCTTTACGTCTAAAAATTAAATATGTTTGTTTTTCTTGCCCGGGAAATAAAAAGAATCATTATATATCACCTATTTCAGGAACGAATATTAGCTTCCCGGGCCCCCGAGGTCACCGGGCAGCGTCTGCATCGGACTGCCAGGGCATACCAGGCGGCGGTCGCGGGTATGGTGCCGCACAGATCGCTATAGCGGCGTGACCGGTCAACCGCTATCTGCGGCAGGGGCGGGGAGATCCGGTGAAGTAAGGCCTTGCTACCGGATTAACCCCATCAGCGCCTGAATGCAGCCACGAACGGCCGATCAGAACCCTTCGTTCATGATCCGGTCGAGTTCCGAGCGCTTGATCCGCCAGGTGCCTCCGCACTTGACCGCCGGAATCCGCGCCTCCCGGATGAACTCCCGGATCCGGCCGGGGGTGAAGTTCAGAGTCGAAGCAACGTCGTCGACGGTGAGCATTGCGTCTCCCGTGGCATGGTGGTGGCCGCACCCGATCGTCTCCCAGTTCTCGTCCGGCAGCATGATGGTGATGACCGGCTCACCGCCGTCCCCCGGGGAGACCGCAGCCTTGAAGGTCAGGGTGGGAACAATGCCGTTCTGGTAGAGGCTGACCTGAAACTCGAACTCCTCCTCGGTCGTCGTGCGGGCTTTGGCCCTGAATGCATGAAGGGTGTCCCAGAGGTTCTCCGTAACGGTCTCCTGCGGGATGTTCGGGAACGGAACCATGCTCTGTGCGGCCCGTGCCGAGACTGCAAGGGGGATCATGATGCCTATATCCCTTCCCATCCTGGTGATCTCGACCAGATCGCCGTCGTCGATGGCGTCCTGGCGCATCTTCCTCTGCTGTTCCGGGTCGGCCAGTCCCCAGATCTCTTCCGGTGTTCGCGATCGTAGTCTTCGTATCTCCATGGGTGTATCTCTCCGGAACAATTTCGTGCTCTACTATACCACTATAGGAAGATCGATAATAAAACATTTGTCAAATATTTCAGGGTATTTTCCGATTTCCTCTGCGTTAAAGGCATATTTTGGGAGCCCGGCTGGTGAAATTCCGCCATGATCGGGCATGAACCGCCATGCAGCCTCAGGAAAACCAGATAAAGGGCTAATAATCCAGAAATCATGAAGTATGGGGCCCGGAATACCGGCTGCCAACCCCGATCCCGGGAGGGCTGCTCCGACAAAGCCTATATAGCATCAGGGAGAGTCTTGAAGCAGTGATTGCCCCCGTGACCCCCGCTCCCGGTGACGCCTACATAACACTTCTCGGACGCTCGACATGGGCGCTCGTCAACGCTTACCACGCAGTCCTGCATGAGAAGGAGCTGCGCCCCGAACGGGTCATTATCGTCACCGAAGAACCCTACGCGCAGGAAGCATCGGTCGCGGCCAGGGCGATTGGAGTCGTCTCGGAGGGATACGGGTTCGCCCCCGCGATCGCAACGGAGATCCTGCCCGAAGCGGACTTCATAAGGGCCGGGCAGACGATCCGGGCGCTTGCCGGCGATCTCATCGGGCAGGGACTCAACGTGGCGATCGACATCACCTCGGGCAGGAAGGTCACGGTCGCCGGGGCGCTCATCGCGGTCTCGGTCGCGGGGCTCGATATCCGGCACATCTATTATCTTGCCATGAAGAACACCGACGATGTTGCAAAGCCCTATATGATGATCCCCCACCAGATCCAGCAGATCCGGGATATCATGGAGGATGCGGGGGAGATGAGATGAACGACGCGGTCATCAGGGAGGACGAACTGCAGGTTCTCATCAACAGCCTCGACGAGATCCGCGTCACCTATCCGCTCTACGAAGGCGAGATCCTGGTCGCACGCCCCGAAGGCACCGGGTTCTCGCTAGAACTGCCCGCGTCCCGCGAGACCTTCAAAGACTGGGTTGCCGGATATGAGTCCGTCTCCGCGGAACTTCCTTCCTACGCCGATCTCCAGGAGTGCATGTTTGCAAGCGGGATAGCCCGCTACGTGAACCATGCCGCCTTTGAGTCGATGCTCGCGTCGTATGGGCAGCTCAAGAAGGCCGTCTTCTTCGGCCTGGATACGAACCTCTTCTACCATGGGTTTGCATCGAACAACCCGCAGATCGAGCACGCTTCATACCTGATCGTCGATACCGTCCGGGACGAGATCGCGTATGCCATCAACCGCAAGTACCCGGCAAAGACGATCGGTGAGATAGCAGCACTGGCGCCCGACTGCCGGGAGTACATCGGGGAACTCGAGAACAAGCGGACGAAGCGGTCACGCAAAGCGGCGTATCTTGCGCTGAAGGAGTACCGCATCATCCGTGACCGGGCGACGGAGATCGCGGCCCCGGGCCCGCATACGCACCTCTCCGAGGAGAACGACTACAACATCGTCCGGGCGCTCCGCAAGTTCGAAGAAGAGCGGTATGCCCTCCCGGTCCTCCTGACCGCCGACACCTACATGGCCGATCTCTGCATGGCCGAGGGGCTCGAGTACTTTTACTTCGACCGCCCATATAGGTTAGAGACAACAGCCTGCACGGCGCCGGCGTTCCGGCGGCTGCTCTTCAACCTTGCCACCGTCTTCGGGTTCGTGAACTGCAACGAAATCGCGATCTTCGGCGAGTATGGAGGGAAGGGCAACGAACTCGACGAACTCAAAGTCCGTTTCCGGGACGATGGGGCGTACCGTGCATTCATGAGGGAACTCAAGATATGCAGGCACCTTACGGCACTCGGCATACCGCGGTAGAGGCGGTCCTCTGCGACATGGACAACACCCTCTTTGACTTTGTCGGAGCGAAGCGGGAGGCGTGCCGGTGCGTCGTCGACTGCATCGGAACCGGCGACCCTGAAGCCCTCTTTTCCCAATTTCTCCGGGGGATTCACGGGTTCGAGGACTATGAGAACATACGCGATTATCTTGTAGACCTCGGGGTGTACGAGGAGCGGACGTTCGAGGTCTGCTGCCGCACCTACGAGGACGTGAAACTCGGCCTGGTCGAACCGTACCCGGGCGTCGAGGAGACGCTCCGGTGCCTCCGGGACGCCGGGATCTCTCTCGCGGTCGTGACCGACGCGGAGTCTCCCCATGCGCGCCGGCGGCTCGAGAAGACCGGGCTCACCGATTACTTCGAGACGGTGGTGACCCCGGATATCTCGGGCAGGCGGAAACCGGAGCCTGACTCGCTCGTCTACGCCCTCCGGCGGCTCGATGCGGCTCCGGCGAGGGCGATGATGGTCGGCGACAGTCTGGTCCGCGACATCGCTCCGGGGAGGCGTCTGGGGATGGTGACCGCGTTTGCCGCCTATGGAGACTGGCGCGACGGCAGTCCGGCGGAGATCGAGGCCGATATCGTTCTCGCAGAGTTCGCCGAACTCACCGGCCACCTGGGCATACCGCGCCGGTGATCAGCGGAGCGGCGAGGGCGATTGCGATCCCGGCACCGGCAGGCGCGCCCCGTGGACAATGACCTGCTGGTCGGTCTCCAGGACCTTGCCGAGGATGATTGCTTTCCCCGCGGCCGTCATTGCAAAGACCGGGATCGACGTCCCGGCCTGCAGGAGCGCGGCCTTTGCTGCCTCATCCCGGATATGCTTTGAGGCGCAGGCGGTGATGAGATCGGCCGAGCGGGCCATCAGGGCGGCGTCCTCCCGCGAGATCCCGGTCGTGTGAACGGCGACGATCACGGCGTCGGGGAACCGCTCCCGGATAGCCGCCGCCTCGGCGGCAGCGGCGGTGGTCACGGCGATCCGGCGGTGGCCGAGTTCTGCCGCCAGGGCGACGCCGGCCGCCTGGTCGATCGCGGCGGTTGCCGGATCGAGGACGACGCCTCC
>JAQVVW010000028.1 GCA_028698765.1 Methanoculleus sp.
GGATATAGGCGTATCCACCCGGCACGAGTTCCCGCAGCCGGTCGAGGATGTAGCCGTAGATATCCTCCACCGGCTGGAGGTCGACGAGGTCGATCGCGGTCCGGGCGAGGAACGCCATGTTCTGGAGGTATCGTTTCTGCTCGGTGATATCCTCGAGGACGATCGTGCACCCTTTCTCCCCGCCCTCAAACGTCGTCGGGATCGCCTGCATACGATAGAAGGACTCTCTGCCGGTGTCATGCCGGTGGCAGATGTCGGTGATCACCTGCTCCCGCTCGAGATCCTCGACGACGGCGAGCACTTCCGGCGAGGAGACGACCGGAAGCACCGATTCCCGGATGTTATACCCGATGAGATCCTCTTTCACGCGCTTAAATCGCCTGAGGCACTGATCGTTTGCCTGGACGATCATGAGGTCGGCGTCGAGGACCAGGATCAGGTTCTTCGTGAAACAGAGAAACGCCGAGAGGGGCACCCTTTGTGCGATGGAATAGACCTTGGCGTTGCCGACGATCCGGGCCTCGACATGGCCTTCCGCTTGCAGCACCTCAAGGTGCTTCGAGACCGAGTTCCGGTTTGCCCCGAGGGCCTTCGCGATCTCGGTGATCGTCATGCCCTTCGGCCGGAACTTGAGGGTCCTGAGGACCCTTCCGGGGATATCCCGTTCCGGCTGCATACCCTGACGGTGCAGTGACCACCAGCATGGCATATATGCCTTGCGACCGTCGCAGCGGGCACGCATCCCGGAGAACCGGAACCCTTCAGGCGCCTGGCGGCGTTTAATAGCCGCGACCGCCGGGAGCCATCGGGTGCAGGGATTTATGCGGGAAAGGCGTAACCTGTATGACAGGCCTGGAGGACCACCGAGATGGAGAACAACGAACTCGTCAGCATAACCCAGGGAACGCTCGCGATCATGAACCCCACCACGCCGGAGAAGGTGCTCGCCGCCGGCCGGGCGGCGGGGCTCAGGGAAGGCTCCCGCGTCGTGGAGATCGGGTGCGGGAACGGCACGATCCTCGCCATCTGGGGGCGCGAATACGGGATATCCGGCCTCGGCATCGAGGCCCGGGAGGATGCCTGCACCCGGGCCGAAGAGGCGTTCCGGGCGGCGGGGCTCTCTGAGCGGATCGCCGTCCGATGCATGGACGCCCGCGGCTACGTCCCCGACGGTCCGTTCGACTGCGCCGCCTCGATCGGGGCCTCCCACATCCAGGGCGGCTTTTCGGCGACGCTCGACGCCCTCCTCAGCCTCGTCCACGACGAGGGGACCATCGTCGTCGGCGACCGCTACTGGCGGTCCGACCGCGTCCCGCCGGAGTTCGCACGGGAATGGCCCGATATCCCGACCGAGTACGAGATCCTCGGCACCGTGCGGGATGCCGGGCTCGACGTCGCCGCCGTCGTCAGGTCGTCCGCGGACGACTGGGATCGCTACGAGTCGGGGATCTGGCAGTCGGTCATCTCCTGGCTCGGCGAGCACCCCGATCACCCCGACCACGACTTCATGATCGATTATCTCCACCGCATCCAGGACGAGTACTTCGGCTACGGTCGCGAGCATATGGGCTGGGCGCTCTACGTTCTGGTGCCGGGGTTTTATTAACCGGTTTGAAAAAAGAAGAGTCCCGGTTACGCATCGGCGAACCGCGCTCCGCCCGGGAGATAGCCGGAGTTGAGCCTTCCGGCACGTCGTCTCGCCGGAACCGGGCAGGGATGGCGGGTGCTGCCGCCGCCAGTTCCAGGCCGGCTCATGCTGCTGTCTCTTCCGCATCCTGGCTCCGGGTGACGACGACGCGCCATTCGGTCCCGTCGATGCCGGCGGTCCCCCACACTGCTTCTTTCGTCACGGTCCGCGCCCAATCCGTGTCCCAGAACGAGTAGGTGAGCGACCCGGAGGACTCGGCGGCGATACGGGAGAACGCCTCCTGGAGTGCGGGGGACCGGTATGCGGGATCCGAGAAGAGGTTCTTCCCGATCTCTTCGGGCGTTGTGTCGTAGATCACGACGCCGTCGTCGGTCTGCGTCACCCAGATTTCATACGGGGTGCCGTTCGCCAGGGGCGCGACCGTCCGGCCGATGAGGGTCTCGGGGCGGTAGGCGATGCTCACGAACCCGAGGTACTCCCCGCCTTCCCCAAAGACGGGATAACTCTGGGCAACCCCGGCGTATCCCTCTGCAAGAGGGAAGACCTCGCTTACGAGCGGCACCTGCTTCCGAACGGATCGCCCGGTCTCCAGGTGAGACGATATGTCGCTTCCCACCGTGCCGGCGTAGCTGTCGGGCACGGCCATCGCCACGATGCCGTCCTTCGTCACCACCAGGGTCGACTCCGTGTAGGGGTGGTTCAGCATCGCCTGCCGCACCGCCCTCTCCCCTGCGGTGCTCGTGAGCCCGGCCTCGCCGAGCACCCGGGCGCTCTCGCCTGCCGAGGCTCTTACCGACGCGAGCTCGCCGTTTATCCTGGCGACGGCCTCCTGGAGGACCGCCTCCTCCGGAGGCGGCCGGCTCTCTCCCGTGCAGCCCGCCCCGAGCACCGTGACGGCGATGAAAAGAGCGGCAATAAATACAGCAGTTCGCATAATCGAAGATCTACTGGAGCCTTATTTAATATGATGGGTTTTACGGGATTTTTCTGGAAAAGGCATCAACGGCGCCACCGCCGGTCTTTGGAGCGCCTCCGGTTGAGGCCGGAATCCGGTGTATCTTCTTCAGGCAACGTTCATGCGGTGATCGAGGGTGCGAGGTCCCCGGATGACGGCGGGGAACGATCTTTTCCCTCGAACGTCGTCTAACCCTCATTTTTTTCACTATCCTGAGCCGCGTTTCAGGATCATTTCCTAAAACGCCGGCCGGTTCAAAAAGGGTTGTGGCAAAATGTGGCAAAATGAGGACTGATCGCCGATACGAAATAGAATTGTATAAATATCGCATGCAGCCTCTAATAATTTGGGGAACTATCTCCCCGATGACATGAGAGAACTGTAGACGCGAGTGGAGCGTCTCCCGGTGGGAGATGTTCGCACTCCCTCGTCGCGTGCGGTGTTTTCCGCATCCGGGCGGTCGGGCGGGCATCCGCCCCCCGCACCCCCTCGAGCATCGATACGTGCTCTTTTCCGTTCCGATATCCGCAGCCCGCTACAGGAGGGTGTGGGTCTCCCGGTCAACCGGGAAGACGTCACATGTAGAGCGCCTGGAGGGCGACGACCTCGGCGCTGTCCTTCGCCTGCGCATAGTCCTCGAGGGGGTCGGCGTTCACCTCGAGGAACCGGAGCCCCCACCCGAACGGGGCGAGAACCTCGTGCGCCTGCTCCTTCTCGCCGAGGATGTAGAGGGTTGCGGCCATCGCCTCCACCGAGGTGAGCCGGAACGGGCGGCCGAAGTTCACCGGGTTTGCGGCGACGAGGAACGGGAGCGCCCGGCGGTTGCGCCAGGAGGCGACGGCCCCGGTATCGAGGACTTCCCAGGAGCAGTCGAGCGCGGTCACCGAGGGGAGGTTCCGGTCGACGGGGGAGACCGCCTGCTCCGCCGTCGGGTCGAGGAGGAGGGTCGAGCGGGGGATCTTTGCGATACTCGTGACGATCCGGACAAGCCCGCGCCGGGCGAGTTTCTTCATCGTGCATTTCCGGGGGTCGCAGGTGTCGTCCCGGTAGGCGTAGAGCGGTATCATCTGTCTTGTTATGGTACGCCGTCGAGATACTATCAATGTACGTGCTCATCGCTCCCTGTATAGAGAATCCCGCGTACCGTGCCCGCGGAATAACGACCGATGAGGACCTGCGCTGCTTTCGCCGGGCGGTGGAACGCTGCCGGCGCTTCTCGATTGATATCGTCCCGCTCCCCTGCCCGGAGACGGTTTACCTCGGCCGCGACCGCCCCCCCGGCTCGTTTCTTGAGCGGCTCGCGACCGACGAGTTCTCCGCGCTCCTTGATGGGCTCGAAGCGGAGGTCCGTGCCGCGATACGGGAGCGCGGAGAGCCGCCCCTCGCCATAATCGGGGTGGACTCCTCCCCGACCTGCGGGGTGAACGCCACCTATCATTCGTCAAAGAAACAGCCCGGGCGCGGGGCGTTTCTTTCTCGTTTCCCGGACATCCCGGCGATCGACGTGAAGGAGTTCGCCCGCTACCGTATCTACCTCGCGGCCCCGCTCTTCTCGGAGGCTGAGAGGACCTACAACCTCGCGCTCCGCGACCTCCTCGAAGCGCATCTCTTCGACGTCTACCTCCCCCAGGAGGTGGGGGACACGAGCCACACCCGGGGCCGGGAGGAGCACCGGGCTATCTTTTCGCAGCACACCGCGGCGCTCCATGACGTCGATACCGTCGTCGCGGTCATCGACGGCGCGGACGCCGACTCGGGGACCTCGTGGGAGATGGGGTACGCGTATGCTCTCGGGAAAAAGGTCGTCGCGCTCCGCACCGACTTCCGGATCGCCGGCCACCACGAGCTCGTCAACCTGATGCTCGAAGAGTCCGCCGAGGTGGTCACGAGAAAAGAGGTTCTCCCCCGGGCGGTCGGGTCGCCGCTTCCGGCCTCAGAGTGACGCCGGCCGCTTCTTCTCCATCGAGAGGACGTTCTTCTCGCCCTCGCGGGCGTAGGTCACGCTGTCCGTCACCGTCCGGATGAAGTGGACTCCGAGCCCCCCGATCGGCCGCTCCCCTGCGGGGATATCGAGAAGCGGCGGGGGTTTTTGTTCTGATGGGAGATTGATGTTGCTCTCTGGTTCTGGACATCCTGGAAGGAGAGAACAAAAAAAGAGGCGTATTGGGTGTGTGATAACCATGCGGTGCCTGCGGGGAGTCCCGGGGCGGTTGTGCCACCCGCCCCGGTGCCGCATTCCACCGTGCCGGTATGAGTGTTTAGAGAGGCGTGCCTGTCTGCACCGGGTCTCTTCCGGTGCATCGTGACGTTGATGCAGTCAACGTGGTGAATGTTCCGTTCACCGATCCCAGCCGTTCTTGCGCCGGTCCGGCCCGCTGTGCCTCTGCGGCCCGGTCTGTCGGAGAGATTCCCCGTCTCTCGACTCTGGGGATTAAGAGATTGATCGGTAGGATATTTATTACTTTCTGCCATTGCCTTGCATTGAGGTGTGGCGTTGCATGTAGCGACATGGCATGCAGCACTGCAAAACCCTATATCTCCCGGCGCGAAACACTATTTGCACATGGACCCCACTACCGACGCACTTTCTCTCCTGCTCCGGGCCTTAAAAGAGCATCCGCGTGGCATGTCGGTCTCCGATCTTGCCGCCGCCGTCGGGATCAACCGGAACACCGTCTCCCGGTACCTCGACGTCCTCCTGGTATCGGGCCAGGTGGAGATGGAGACCTACGGGAAGGCCAAGGTCTTCTACCTCTCGCAGAGGGTCCCCATCGCCGCCATGCTCAACTTCTCGTCGGATCTCGTCCTGGTGCTCGACCGCGACCGCCGGATCGTCCAGGCAAACGACGCCGTCTGTTCGTTTGCGGGGAAGGAGCGAGACGCCATCATCGGGAACTCCATCGAGACGTCGCCGCTCGCCGCGTTCGACCACCCGCTGATACGGAGCCGGATCACCGACTCCCTGGGCGGCCGCGAGGTCACCGAGGAACTCCGGTTCCTGCGCCACGACGAGGAACTCTTCTTCCGGATCAAGTTCATCCCCACCGTCTTCAACGACGGGGCGCCGGGGGTCACCATCATCCTCGAGGAGATCACCGAGAGCCGGCGGGCAGAGGAGGCCTTGCGCGAGAGCGAGCTCCTCTTTAGAAGCCTCGTCGAGAACATCAGCGACCTGATCCTGAACGTCGACGAGGCCTGCACGTTCACCTACGTCAGCCCCAAAAGCCAGGAGATCCTCGGCTACGCACCCGAAGAGATGCTCCGAAAGACTCCCTGCGACTTCATGCCCCCGGAGAAGGCGGAGCCGGTCAGGGAGCAGTTTGCCGCGCTCCTCGCCGATCCGAGACCGCGGGCCCTCTTTGAATGGACGATGCTCCACCGGGACGGGAGCCCCGTCATCCTCGAGGTGAGCGCAACACCGGTCTACGATGTTATCGGCGACTTCACCGGCTACCGGATGGCCTGCCGCGACGTCACCGAACGGGCGCGTGCCGCAAAACGGGTGGCCCAGTGGAAATCGTTCCTCTACTCGGTGGTCAACAACATCCCGAGCATGGTCTTTGTCCGGGAAGTGGAGGGGAACACGTTCGTATTCTCGAATAAGGCCGCCGAGATGTTCCTCGGGATGACGCAGGAGGAGATGGCGGGAAAAGGGGCCGTGGAGATCTTCCCACCGGATATGGCGGCCTTCTTCGCCGACGGCGACCGGGAACTCGTGGAGCGGGCGGCTGCCCTCGAGAAGGAGATCCAGATACCGGGCGGGCGGACACTCTCCATGAAGAAGATCCCGATCTTCAGTTCAAAGGGCATGCTGAAGTACATGCTCGGGATCGCCGAGGACGTCACCGATCGCGCCGCTGCACAGACTCACCTGATCGCCGAGCGCGACCGGGCACAGGGATACCTGGAGGCGGCGGGCGTGGTGATCGCGGTGATCCGGACGGACGGCACCATCGACCTCGTCAACCGGAAGGCGAGCGCGATCCTGGGATACCCCGAGGGAGATCTCGCAGGAAAGAACTGGTTTGCAACGGTCGTCCCCGAGCGGCTACGGCAACGGCTCGCGCATAACTTCAGCCGTCTCGTGGCCGCAGGCCACGAGCCCCCGCCGTTTGAGGAGAGCCCGGTCGTCACGCGGGACGGGCGGGAGCGGTCGATCCTCTGGCACAACGCCCTTCTGCGGGACGCGGACGGCAACGTCGTGGCGATGGTGAGTTCCGGCGAGGAGATCGCCGGGTCGCCGGCCTGTCCGTGAATACGCGGTCGAAGCGCGGAACTTCCCGGATTCTTCCGCACCCATCTCTTTCTCGCTTCCCATGCGGCTTCGAAGTTATCACTTAAATACGCCACAGAGTCCATAACGTAATGGTGACAACCTTGGTGGATATCATCTCCCTTGTCCTTATTGTTGTCGTGGTGCTGGTCGTGATCGGCATCGTGGCGGCGGTAATTGGCATCTATAACCGGTTCTTCTCCCTCAAAAACTCCGCCGAAGCAACGGTCGGTCAGGTGAAGGTCGCGATGAAGAAGCGGCTGGATATGATCGAGCAGCTCCTCGGCGCGGTGAAGAGTTACGCGACCTTCGAGAAGGAGACCCTGACCGGGGTGACCGCGATGCGGGCCCGCATCGGCAGCGCCGGCCCGGGCGACCTGAACGAACTCGAGCGCGAGTCCCGGTCGGTTCTCGGGCGGCTGCTCGCGGTCGCGGAGAACTATCCCGATCTCAAGACCTCCCAGACGGTGAAGGACCTGATGGGCGCGGTCAAAGGGGTCGAGGACGAGATCGCCCGGCACCGCTACACCTACAACAACATCGCCCAGCAGTACAACACCATGACCGACACGATCCCCTCGAACCTGATCGCCGGCGCCATGGGCTTTTCGAAACTCGAGTACCTGGAGTTCGGCGAGGAGATCGAGCGCGTCCCGACGATAGCGTTCTGATGCATCATGCGGATAACTGAGCGGCAACAGATCCTCACCCTTCTCGCCGTCACTCTGGTCGTCGGGGTGCTGGCGGTCGCCGGAGCGACCGCGCTCCCCGCTCTCTTCCGGGGGGACCTGGACGTCCAGCATTACGACGCGGTCTTTTATGCGAACGGAACCCTGGTCGAACGCTACACCTACGACGTCAGATCCGCCGGCGAGTACCGGATGCTCTTTCGCTACTGGGACGCGCCGCTCACCTTCTCCGCAATCGACCGGCCGCATATCGAGTTTGTCGGGATGACCGCCCCGCCCGGAACCATCGGCTATGTCAAAGATGACCGGGGTGAGGTGCAGATTGCTGCCGGGAGCCCGACCTCCGCGGATATCTCGACAATCCGGGGTCTTGCGTTCGATAATGAGGTTGGCCTCTACAACCCCGGCTACTTCGCCCCGGGCACCTATACGGTGGAGTACCGCTACGGTGTCCGGCCGCCGGTCGAGTACGACGGGGAATGGGCGCACCTGAACCTGAAACTCGTGGACGAGCACATCCCCTTCCGTAGCCTCCGGGTCACGCTGCCGTTCGCCGGGCAGATCGAGGAGGTCTACACGCATCCTCCGACCCTCGAGGTCGAACGGACGGCGGAGTCGGTCGTCATCACGGGGGCCGCCACGCAGGACGACGCGCTGAACATCGAGATGATTCTCGATTCAGCGTTCATGGAAGGGATCGACGCCTTCCCCGAGTACGTCCCGGGTGTGCAGCAGCAGACGGCCGACGCCCACCGCTGGCCCTCGTTCCTCTATGCGGCGGCGGGTGTCCTCTATACCCTTGCGACCATCCTCGTCCTCGCGATGCCGTTCATCCTTCTCGGCGTCTACCTCCGTTACGGCAGGGAGAAAGAGTTTACCGTGCCGGAGTACCTGAGTTTCACGCCGAACACCGCGCTCAAGCCCTGGCAGGTGAACCTCCTCTTCAAGGGCGACGCACTTGAGTTCGACGAGAACGGGTTCTACGCGACTGTCCTCGATCTCCACCGGCAGAAGAAGATCGTGGTGACCGAGAAACCGGACGGCAACGGCGTCACGGTCCGGATCGTCTCGGGGGAGTCGACCGATCCCTACGAGCAGCGGGTGCTCAACTTCCTCGGCAACATCGCCGACGATCACGTCGTGGACACCGCCGATCTCGAGGAGTTCGCCCGGACCGCCCGGCGGAGCCCCGGCTACCAGCACCGGATCGAGCAGTACCAGCAGTCGCTTGCCGGCCTGACCCGGGACGTGGACACCTCGCTCGCCTACCGGTATATCAAGGACGGCCGGACGATGATCCTCCCGTTCATCTTCCTCGGCGCCATCCCGTGCGGGCTATCCATCCTCGCGTTCATCCTCGCGCCGGGCGCGGCCTATCTCCTGATTCCGGCAAGCGTCCTCGCCTTCGTCGCCGCAGTCCAGGTCGGGATCGCGGCCCTCTTCCCCTCGACGCTCTTTGGGTTCTGGAAAGGCGACCACTATAAGGAGAAACTCGAGTGGGACGCGTTCTCCTACTTCCTCTCGGATCTCGCGCTGATCCGGCAGTACTCCCCTGCTGATCTCTCGATGTGGGGAGAGTGGCTGGTCTACGGGACGGCGCTCGGCCTCGGTGATAAAGTGGAGGAGGCGATGAAGAACCTGCGTATCGACCTTCCGGACGTCGGGGTGCCGCTCTACTCGAACATGCCGGTGATCTTTGCCCCGATCGTCCTCTACTCCCCGCCGTCCTCGGGCGGCGGCAGCGGCGGCTTTGGGGGCGGCGGATCGTTTGGCGGTGGTGGCGGCTTTGGTGGCGGCGGCGTCGGGGGACGCTGACCGCTCCTTTCGATAACTTTTTTCCGGCCGGTACACGGTCTCTTCAGGCGGATAGGTCCGAATCCCTTCGTAGTTAAAGCAATCTACTTACCTCGGACGGCGCAATGTATCGGTGTTGATGCTTATGACGGGATCCAATCCGAACTACCTGGTCATCGTCCTCGTTCTCTTCGGGGCCATCGTCGCCTGCGGCTGCATCGCCGCCGGGGGAGATGAGACGGCGGCCGACCGCGTCTCAGGGAACGGCACGGTCACTTACATCGATCTTGAAGGCGGCTTCTACGGTATCGTCGCCGATGACGGCGAGCGCTACCTGCCCGCCGTCCTCCCGGCGGAGTACCGGGCGGACGGTCTGGGGGTCATGGTTGTCGTTGATATCACGAGC
>JAQVVW010000029.1 GCA_028698765.1 Methanoculleus sp.
CCCCTGTTCCTCTCCTGCGGAGGCGGATCTGCCGGACTGGTCTTGTATAACTCAATCCATTTCGTCTGCAACGGGTGACCGCTGCGACAATAATTGTCTGACTTCCCTGAATAAAGCCATTGTGATACTGTATTTTGCTGTATCGACTGTTTTACATCAATTATTCGGGGAAAAGCCGATATTCTATGGATATCGGTATCCCGGCGACCGGCCGTTCTCACCCCCGCCTGAACATCCCGTCGAGTTTGCGCCTGTCGAACGCCACGACCGTCGGCCTCCCGTGGGGGCACGTCCAGGGGGTCTTCGTCCGGGCGAGCTGGGCAAGGAGGCGCTTCTGCTGGTCATGCGTGAGGACGGCGCCGGCCTTCACCGCTCCCCGGCAGGCGACGATGCAGGTGACCGCCTCGCGCCGGTCGGGGGCGGTCCGGGACTCATCGGCGAGGAGGTCGGCGATCGCCTCCCGGACCGTTCCGGGGTCTTCGACCGCGCCGAGGGCGGCCGGTACCGCCTGGACGGCGAAGGTGTCCCGGCCGAACTCCTCAACGACGAACCCCTCGTCTGCGAGGAGAGGGATCGCGTCCCGGAGCGCAGCGGACTCCTTCGGGGGAAGCGAGACGACGACGGGCGCGATCAGCTCCTGCGACCCGGCCGCCCTGTCGCGCTGCTCCGTGACCTGGTCGTAGAGGATCCGCTCGTGGGCCGCGTGCTGGTCGATGAGGTAGAGGGTGCCGTCGCTCCCCTCCGCCACGATGTAGGTCGTGGCCACCTGTCCGATCGGCTCCATCGCGGGGAGGAGGTTCTCTCCGCCTTCCGTCTCCGTTCGGCGGAGCTGCCTGTCTGAGAGGGTGAGGCTTCGGTGGCCGGCCGTGTAGGATGCCCCGGGGTCGGCGACCGGCGGCGGTGACGGCACCGCTTCGCCCCCCCCCGGAACGATCTGCTGCTGCACCGGCTCGGCCAGGGTCTCGCGTGCGAGGTCGTGCCCGGCGAGCGCCTCCTCCACTGCGGCCGCGATCGCCCCCGCGATCTCCCGCTCCCGGGAGAGGCGGACCTCCCGTTTGGTCGGGTGGACGTTGACGTCCACGAGACCGGTGTCGATCGAGAGTTCGAGGAACGCCACCGGGTAGCGGTCCTTCGGGAGGAGGGTGCCGTAGCCCTCCCGGACGGCGGCGGCTATCTGCCGGGAGGAGATGCTCCTCCCGTTGATGCTGACGGAGATCTGCGAGGGGTTCCCCCGGCTCTCCGACGGCCGGGAGATGTAGCCGCCGATACGGAGGAACGGGAGCCTTCCCTCGACCGGGATGAGCGACCGGGCGAGGTCGGCGCCGTAGAGGCCCGCGACGGTGGTCAGGACTCCGCCCGACCGCTGGGTCGCCATCCGCTCCTTGCCGTTCTGCACCACCCGGAAGGCGACCCCGCCGTGGGCAAGGGCGAGACTTTCTGCGACCGCGTAGATGTGGGCGAGTTCGGTGTTCCTGCTCTTGAGGAACTTCCTGCGGGCGGGGGTGTTGTAGAAGAGGCGCTCCACCATGATCGTCGTTCCCTCCGGTGCCCCGACCTCGCTCTCCTCGACGACCTCGCCGCCCCTGACGACAATCCGCGTCCCGGCGAGCGCTCCCCCTCCCCGCGGGCGGGTGACTATGGTCACCTCCGCGACGGCGGCGATGCTCGCGAGCGCCTCCCCCCGGAACCCGAGGGTGCGGATGGCGGAGAGGTCGGCGATATCCCGGATCTTGCTCGTCGCGTGGGGATGGAACGCGAGGATCGCCTCGTCCGCCGTCATGCCCTCCCCGTTGTCGGTCACCCGGATCTTCGTGATCCCCGCCATGTCCGAGGAGACGTCGAGGAGGATGCCCGTCGCCCCCGCGTCGATCGCGTTCTCCAGGAGTTCCTTCACCACCGATGCCGGCCGGTCCACGACCTCGCCGGCGGCGATCTGGTTCACGGTCTCGGTGTCGAGAACGCGGATCTTCGTCATCGCTCTCGCTCTCCGTTCGCGAGCCTCTGGAGCCTGCAGAGAGCGTTCAGCGCCTCGATAGGTGTCATCTCGTCCGGGTTGAGCCTCTTGAGTTCCCCGACCGCGGGGTTCTCCGCGGCGACCCCCTCACCCGGGTCGACGAGGAGCATCTGGGTGTAGCGGGGCGCCCGCACCCCGGCCGGGAGTTCCCGTGCCGACGCCTCCTTCAGGAGTTCCATCGCCCGGTCGGTCACCTTCTTCGGGATGCCGGCAAGGTGGGCGACGTGGACGCCGTAGCTCCGGTCGGTCGCGCCGGGGATGATTTTTCTGAGGAAGACGACATCGGTTCCGGTATCCTTCACCGCGAAGTGGAAGTTCTTCACCCGTTTGAGCGTTCCTTCGAGGTCGACCAGGTCGTGGAAGTGGGTCGCAAAGAGTGTCCTCGGCCCCGCGACCGCCTTCCCGTGCAGGAACTCCACCACCGCCCGGGCGATCGAGCACCCATCGAGGGTGCTCGTCCCCCGCCCGATCTCGTCGAGGATGACGAGGCTTCGTGCCGTCGCGTTGTTTAAGATGTTCGCGAGTTCGAGCATCTCGACCATGAACGTCGACTGCCCGGAGGCGAGGTCGTCGAACGCTCCCACCCGGGTGAAGACGCGGTCCACGATCCCGACGGTCGCGTGCCGGGCCGGGACGAAACTCCCCATCTGGGCCATGATGCAGCAGAGCGCCACCGCCCGCATGTAGGTGGACTTGCCGGCCATGTTCGCCCCGGTGATGATCATGATCTGGTCGCCGGCGGAGTCGAGTTCCGTGTCGTTCGGGACGAACGGGGCCGGGAGGTGCCGCTCCACCACCGGGTGGCGGCCGTCGCGGATGACGATCCGGCCGTTCTCCTCGATCACCGGGCGGGTGTAGCCGTAGCGGGCGGCGACCTCGGCGAGCGCCGCATAGACGTCGAGGAGCCCCACCGCCCGGGCGGTCGCCTGGAGGCCGGCGACCTCCGCCGCGAGCGTCCGGACGAGTTCGGCGTAGATCTCCGCTTCGAGGGCGGTAAGGCGCTCTTCGGCGGTCGCGATCATCGCCTCCTTCTCCCGGAGTTCGGGTATCGTGTAGCGTTCGCCGTTCGCGGTCGTCTGCCGCCGCTCGTACTCCGGCGGCACCAGGGGGAGGTTCGGTCTCGTCACCTCGATGTAGTAGCCGAAGACCCGGTTGTAGCCGACCTTGAGCGACTTTATCCCGGTTCTCTCCCGCTCCTGCTGCTGGAACTCCGCGATCCAGTCCTTCCCGGACGTCGCGAGGTGCCGGAGTTCGTCAAGTTTCGCGTTGAACCCTTCCCGGATCATCCCGCCGGCCACCGCGCGTGCCGGCGGCTCGTCGACGATCGCCCGGCCGATGAGGTCGACGACGGCGGCGTGGTCGCTCATTGCGTCGAGGGCCTCGCGAACCAGGGCCGGGGCATCGGCGCCGAAGAGTTCCTTTACGTCCGGGACGGCGGCGAGCGAGTCTCCGAGCGTCGCGAGGTCCCGGGGGCCGGCGTTCCCGTAGGCGATTCTTCCTGCTATACGCTCGATGTCGGCGAAGTCGCCGAGGGTCGCGCGAAGCGCCTGCCGCTCGAGCGCGTGCAGAACGAACCACTCAACGGCATCGAGCCGCGCCTCGATCGCCTCCTTCCCGAGCAGGGGGGCGATCAGGAACGACCGCATCGTCCGGCTCCCCATCGACGTCTCCGTGACGTCGAGCGCGGACAGCAGGGTGGTTGCGTCGCCCTCGCCCCGGATGCCCGCCGTGATCTCGAGGTTTCTGAGGGTGATCGCGTCGAGCGCCATGTTCCCCGACGGCACCCGTGTCGCGAGCCCCGAGATGTGGGAGAGCGGCGACTGCTGGGTCTCCTGGGCGTAGAGGAGGGCCGCTCCGGCCGCGGCTATCGCGCCGGGTATCCCCGCGCACCCGTAGCCGTCGAGCGTCGCCGTCCCGAACTGCCCGCGGAGGTGCTCGTATGCCGCGTCGGTCTCGAAGGCGTCGTCGCGGTAGCGGCTCACCGTCACCCCGAGGGCTTCGAGCCGGGCGGGGAGCGCACCTGCAAGGCTTTCGGGGACGATCGCCTCCGTCGGGCGGTAGCGCACGACCTCCGAGACGAGATCGGCGTAGTCGCGCCCGCCGCTCCCGGAGGAGACGAAGAACTCGCCGGTCGAGACGTCGAGGAACGCGAGCCCGAAGGTCTCTTTCCGGTCGGGGGCGACCGCCATCAGGTAGTGGGCGCCGGCCGAGGCGAGCATCGATGAGTCGATCAGGGTTCCCGGGGTGATCACCCTCGTCACCTCCCGCTTCACGACGCCTTTCGCGGTCTTGGGGTCCTCCACCTGGTCGCAGATCACCACCTTGTAGCCTCTCGCCACCAGGCGGGCGATGTAGCCGTCGGCGGCGTGGTGGGGAACGCCCGCGAGCGGCATCCGGTCGCCGTTCTTGTCCTTGCCCCGGGCCGTCAGGGTGATGTCGAGTTCCCGGGCCACCACGCCGGCGTCCTCGCCGAAGGTCTCGAAGAAGTCCCCCATCCGGAAGAAGATGACGGCATCGGGGTATTGGGCTTTCGCTGAGTAATACTGCCGCATTGCCGGAGTCGGTCCATCGGTCATCGCTTCTCCTTATAGAATCCACACGGAGTCACATAAGGATGATGTCCTCTGGAATCGACCGAAACAGGCTCTGATTCACTGCACCATGTGGCGCGCCCGGACAAGTTAGATACGTCCGGAACGCGTAACAGAACACGATACTGTATGTCGGCGACTATCGCAGAGAAGATATTTTCGCAACGGTGCGGAAGATCCGTCCGCGCAGGAGAGGTAGTGATGGCACCCGTGGATGCAGCGATGATCCACGACATCACCGGCCCGCTTGCGGTCAGGGTCTTTCGCGCGATGGGTGGAGAACGCGTATTCGATCCGGAGCGGATCATCATGCTCTTCGACCACCAGATTCCCGCCGACTCGATTCCCGCCGCCGAGAACCACGTCTTCATGCGGGAGTTCGCAAAAGAGCAGGGGATCCGCAACTACGACCTTCACGAGGGCGTCTGCCACCAGGTCGTGATGGAGAAGGGGCGGGCGGCGCCGGGTGAGATCATTGTCGGGACCGACTCGCACACCTGCACATACGGCGCGGCGGGGGCGTTTGCGACCGGGATCGGTTCGACCGATATGGGGTTCGTCCTGAAGTTCGGGGCGCTCTACTTCAGGGTGCCCGAGAGCATCCGGATCGAGGTCGGGGGGGCGTTCGGCCGGCGGGTCGGTCCAAAAGACCTCATCCTCTCCCTTGCCGGAGACATCGGCGCGGCCGGGGCGACCTACATGGCGCTCGAGTTCACCGGGAGGGCGATGCACGACATGAACATGGCGGGCCGGATGACCTGCGCGAACATGGCGATCGAGATGGGGGCGAAGGCGGGCATCGTCGAGGTGGATGCAACTACCTGGGACTACGTCGCCGCCCGGCGCGATATCAAGCCGTTCGATCTCGCGGGCGATGTGGATGCGGCATACGCGGAGCGCCGGCACTACGACGTCACCGACCTTGCCCCGCAGGTCGCCGTCCCGCACAACGTTGACAACGTCGTGGACGTGACGCAGGTCGCCGGGACGAAGGTCGACCAGGTCTTCATCGGCTCCTGCACGAACGGCCGCTACGAGGATCTCGCCGAGGCGGCCGAGGTGCTCGGGAACGCTGACCGTTTCGCGGACGGTGTAAGGGTGATCGTCATCCCCGCCTCGCGGACGGAGTACCTCAAGGCCCTCCGGGCGGGGCTGATCGAGCGGTTCGTCGAGGCGGGCGCGCTCGTGGAAGCGCCCTGCTGCGGCCCCTGCATGGGCGGGGCGTTCGGCCTCCTCGCTCCGGGAGAGGTCTCGCTCTCGACGTCGAACCGGAACTTCCGGGGGAGGCAGGGGAGCGCTCAGGCATCGGTCTACCTCTCCTCGCCGGCGACGGCGGCGGCGAGCGCCCTCTACGGCGAGATCACCGACCCGAGGGAGGTGTGAATCATGCGAGTCTGGAAGTTCGGCGACGATATCGATACGGATGCAATCATACCGGGAAGGTTCCTCACCATCTACGACCCGGCGGAACTCGCGAAGCACGCGTTCGAGGGGACGAGGGACGAGTTTGCAAAAGAGGTGCGAGAGGGCGACGTCGTCGTCGGGGGCACCAACTTCGGGTGTGGCTCCTCCCGCGAGCACGCGCCGCTCGCGCTCCTCGGTGCCGGGGTGAAGGTCGTCGTCGCGAAGTCCTTTGCGCGGATCTTCTACCGGAACGCCGTCAACACCGGGCTCCTGCCCCTGGTCTCTGCCGGAGCGGAGGGCATCCGGGACGGCGATACCGTGACGGTGGATCTCGCCGGAGGCTACATCGAGGCGAACGGAAAGCGGCTCCCCGTCGAGCCGGTGCCCGGGTTCATGAAAGAGATCGTCGATGCCGGCGGTCTCGTGGCCTACGCGAAGAACCTGGATGAGGTGAAGACATGCAGCACAGAGTAGCCGCAATCGGCGGGGACGGGATCGGCCCCGAGATCATCGCGGCGGGGAGAGAGGTCATCGACGCCGCAGGCGAGCGGTATGGATTCGATATCGCGTGGACCGACTTCGATATCGGGGCCGACCGCTACCTCGGCACGGGCGAGCTTCTCACGGAGGCGGATATCGCGGAACTCTCGAAGTTCAAGGCGATCTACTTCGGCGCCATCGGCGACGACCGGGTGAAGCCCGGGATCCTGGAGAAGGGCATCCTGCTCGCGATCCGGTTCCACTTCGACCAGTTCATCAACCTCCGGCCGATCAAACTCCTCGACGGCGTCGCGACGCCGCTCGCGAACAAACGCCCGGAGGACATCGACTTCGTCGTCGTCCGGGAGAACACCGAGGACTTCTACGTCGGGATCGGCTCGCGATTCTCCGGGAAACGCGAGAAAAAGACCCTCGAGGTCGTCCGCGACATCTACAGCGTCAGGTTCGGGCTGGACGTCGAGACCGACGCCGACGAACTCGCCTACCAGATCGGCGTCGTCACCCGGGAGGGTGCGGAGCGGGCGATCCGCTACGCCTTCGACCTCGCCGCAGCGAGGGAGAAGAAGGTCACGTCGGTCGACAAGGCAAACGTTCTCTCCGACGTCTACGGCCTCTGGCGCGACGTCTTCACGGACGTCGCCGCCGGGTACCCCGACGTCACGACGGAGTTCAACTTCGTCGACGCCGTCACGATGTGGTTCGTCAAGAACCCCGAGTGGTTCGACGTCGTCGTCACCCCGAACATGTTCGGCGACATCATCACCGACCTCGGGGCCATGATCCAGGGCGGGCTCGGCCTCGCCCCCGGCGGGAACATCAACCCGAAGGGCACATCGATGTTTGAGCCGATCCACGGCTCGGCGCCGAAGTACCGGGGCCAGGACGTCGCAAACCCCCTCGCCACCGTCTGGGCGGGCTCGATGCTCCTCGACCACATCGGCGAGCACGAGGCGGCGGCGGCGGTCCTCCGGGCGATCGAGAAGAGCATCCTCGACGGATACGTCACCCGGGACATGGGCGGCGCGAAGAAGACGAGCGAGGTCGGGGGCTACCTCGCGGCGCTTGTGAAGACGGTGTAGGGCTGCCGCCCTTCTTTTTTTTATGGAAAACCGGCCCGGTGCGTCCGGTCTACTCCTCTGCACCGGAAGTCGGGGAGGCGTTGAGTTGCCACTCCCGGTAGATCCCTTTTCCCGCCGTCAGTTCCCCATCAGCGAGCATCCAGCCCTGTGGTTCGCCGGTGATGGTGAGAGAGTACGCATCGGAGTATCGATTTAGCCCTTCCAAATCGAGTCCTTCAAACCATCTGTTTAACGCCTCAATTTCCGACGAGATTGAAACCTGCGTCCCGTTCTCGTAGTGCGCGTAGACGGGGATGGTGTAGGAGTAACGGTATCCTCCGGGGTTGTAATAACCGCGCTCGTTGGGCGTTCCGGAGGAACTTGCTGTCAGCGTGAGGTTCTGCTTCGGGGCGAAGAGGGACTCGTTGCCGAACGGGTGCCGTGTATCGATCAACTGTGGGACAACCTCGGGGCGTATGTCACCAAGGGGGGTGCGATTAGAGTAGCGAACATCGATCGGTTCTGCGGGATTCATGTGGGGGGCGGTCAACCGGAGGTAGTACTGGCCGTCAAGCGGAACGATCGCGAAATCGTAGTGCTCCGGAAGGGTCGAGGGATCGGAGGGACGTTTTGGGAGGTTGCCGGGATCGGTGTAAAATGCACCGGAGATCGGTTCGGGACCGATGATCGGTCGGTCGCCGCGGGTCGGGATGGGAATGAGAAGGGTCACGTTCTCGATGGGCGTGGCTGTCCTGATGGAGAGTTCGTATCTGAAATATGTATGAGGATCTTGAGGTTCCCCCGAGGAAATGCCGCGCAGGCACAGCAGGACCGCGAGGAGGACGAGGAGGGCGACGAGGAGATCGGAGAGCCGGAAACGCATGCAGGAGTCTATTTCTTCCTGGTATATATTCATTTCCCCGGAGACGTTCTCTGTACGGTTATCGGTTCATTTCCTGCTATATTCTGCCTCGGCAGGCCGAAAAGTTCGTTCTACTCCCCTGCACCGGAAGTGGTGGAGGCGTTGAGTTGCCACTCCCGGTAGCTTCCATACCCTGCTGTCACTTCTCCTTCGGCAGCCATCCAGCCCTGGGGGTCGCCGGTGATGACGAGATGATAACGATCGGAATATCGATTCAGCATCCATGCATCAAACTGTTCAGCCCATCCGTTCTCACAGCATGTATCTGAATAGATCTCGATCCGGCTTCCGTTCTCGTAGCACGCGTAGACAGGGATGGTGTAGGAGTACCGGCATCCAGGATAGGAGCCACTCGTCTGTACAGCCTCCGGAGTGCCTGCGATCAGGGTGAGGTTCTGCTTGGGGGAGAAGAGCGACTCGTTACCGAAGGGATACCGTGTATCGATCAACTGGGGGACAATCCCGGGGCGGAATTTATCGCCGAAAGAGGTATAGTTGTAATAGTCCACACGAATCGGTCTTGCAGGGTCCATGGAGGGTGCGGTTAACCGGAGGTAATACTGGCCGTCGACCGGGACAATCGCGGAGGTAATGTGCTCAGGGAGGCGGTCGGTATAAAGCTCATCAGAAATCGAGACTGGACCGATGGCCGGCCGGTCACCGCGGGTCGGGATGGGAATGAGGAGGGTCACGTTCTCGATGGGGGTGGCTGTCCTGATGGAGAGTTCATAGGTAATACGTGTATGAGGGTATTGCGGTTCATCCGAGAAACAGCCGCAGAGGAAGACCTGGGCAACAAGGAGGGCGAGGAGGACGACGAGGGGCCGGAAACGCATGCAGGAGTCTGTTCCCTCCTGATATACATTCATTTCCCGGAGACGTTCCCTATAGGGTCATCAGTTCATTTCCTGCTATCTGCTGCCGCATCAGATCGAGGAATCCGCTCTATCCCCCTGAACCGGAAGTCGGGGTGAGGTTGAGTTGCCACTCCCGGTAGACCCCCTCCCCCGCCGTCATTTTTCCTTCCGCAGGCATCCAGCCCTGTGGTTCGCCAGTGATGACGAGACGATAACGATCGGAGTATTGATTCTTCAGATTTCTATCGAATCCTTCGCGCCACCAGTTCGTTCCCTCTATAACAGAGACGATCTCAACGTGGGTTCCGTTCTCGTAGTATGCGTAGATAGGGATTGT
>JAQVVW010000030.1 GCA_028698765.1 Methanoculleus sp.
CATCAGAAACGACAGCACTCCGTGCACGAACAGCACCGGGTACCCCATCACAAACTTCTCCCACAGCGCGATCACCCCCCCGAAGAGCCCGAGCGGCGCAAGCACCGCCCCGGCGAGGTAGAAGAACGCCAGCGGGTGGAACCCCATCAGGATGTACTTCGTCTTCAGGCGGAAGAGGAAGTTTCCAAGGAGGAGTCTTGAGACCCGGGGAATGTAGGTCGAGTAGTGGATCCCAGATTTCTCCCGGCCGTAACGGGCCGGGATCGTGACGTCCTGCACCCGCATCCCGCAGATGTTTAACCAGACCAGAAGATGGTTGCAGTAGCCGTAGCCCTGGTAGACACTCTCGAGGGGAAGTTCTGAGAGTGCCTTCGTCGAGACCGCCGTGTAACCGTTCTGGGGGTCCATCATCTGCCAGTAGCCCGAGGCCACCTTGGTGAGGAAGGTGAGGAGGGAGTTGCCGAGACTTCGCCATCGGCTCATTCCCCTCCGGTGAGCCTCGCTGATGAGGCGGTTGCCTTTGGTGTAGTCGACCCGATCGTCGACGATCGGGTCGAGAAGGGTTGGAAGATACTCAGGGTCCATCTGGTTGTCCCCGGCCATCACCGCGGCGATATCCATCCCGTCCGTTACCGCCCGCTGGTAGCCCGAGGTGATCGCCGCCCCGACGCCGCGGTTCGGGTTGTGGTGGATCGGGACAACTCTCGGATCGTGCCGGGCGTAGGCGTCAATGATCGCCCCGGTCCGGTCGGCCGAGCCGTCGTCCACCGCGTAGACCCGGGTGACGTAGTCGGGGATGCCGTCGAGCGTCTCCCCGATCAGGCCCTCCTCGTTGTACGCCGGGACCACCACGGCGATGCGCTTCCCGCGGTAGCGGGGTTCCTCACGCACATCGTTGATTACCGCGACCCGGTCTTCAGATACAGCTGGCCGCGACAGGGCCGCGCTCTCTGCAGAAAAAGGCACCCACCCGGATTGCACAGAATCACACCCATACACTGGCCCTCGTCCGGTCGCGTCGCTGCCTGGCTGAGTGAAGCAGGCGGCCCTCGTCCGGACAGTAATGACCGGAAGGGGGATGGGGTTCTGAAACCTGGGCCTGGGGACCATTGAGTTGAGTATATTATATATAATTTTCTACGAATCTGCTCAAGGGAGGGGTGATCCCATTCGTGCTGAGACCGCAGATACTCGCTTAAATGTCATTTGTTCCCGTGAAATGACCATGTGAGGGCCATCCGGGTAGAGGTGGCTTTCGCCGGGGGACTCATAATATCTTGTATAATAACATTTCCAATAACTATTCTCCTGCGGCGATCTCCTGCAGAATGATTTTTTCGAATCCCCTCCCTGAAAGGGAAAATTATTTCATCTCCGGGAACCGGCGACAGGCCGGACAAACCTCCTGAACGTAGCGGTGCCGGTGCCCGGGATCGTGCCTCAGGAAGCGGTGGGGGGCTCTGCCGGTCAGGACCTGCCCGAGGTCTCTCCGATGGGCGGTGCGGACCCGGATTGTGGCGGAGAGTTAATTTATTCAGATTAGCCCGGCCAGTATCGGAGATCCCGGAGCCCCAACTCAACAAATGCCGGAGGAAACTCCCTATGGCACCTGATCGATATGCGCGTCATGTCAGTACAACAACAGCCACCTCCAGCGGAAGCATCCCGGAAGAACATGGCTCTTGTCGTCAGGACAGTTCCCGGCAGGATCCGGCTTTTTTCCCGGCCGGTAGCCGTCCCGGGGGAATCAATGGAGGAGGTGATGGGGGCATTGGAATCGCTTGGCCGTGATGCAGCCGCCGCCAGGGACATAATTATAGGAAGAGGGGGGCCAGGCCCGGGTGAAGCAGCATGCGACCGTAGGTGCTGGATTCGAGCGCCGGGGAACCTGACCCCGATAGGATGTAAAATAGGGTCGATCATCGGGATGAAAAAGTTTATAGTAAGGTTTAACGATGGAGCCACCATGATGGACCTTCTAAAAGACCTTTTGCTGCTGGGTGTGGTCATCGCCCTTCTGATCCCTGCGGTGACTGCCACAGACGCAGAGGCCTACATCACGGTGACGACCGGCGATGCGATGGAGTACAGGGGGCTTCGTATCGCGACCGTCGATGCCCTCGATCCCCTGGAGACAAAAACCTCCCTCGTGACCCTTGAGGGCGACAACCTCACCAGCATCCCGCGCCCGGCGTTCGGGGTGATAACCCGCGTCTTTGATCCTGCAAGCGGCACCTACCACGCTGCGAACGTGACCGTCACGGAGAACAAGACCCTCGACGGGAGCGCCCTCCCGGAGGACTACCGGATCTACACCGACCGGACGATCCCGAACTTCACGGTGAACGTCCCGGACCGGCACGGCAACGTCCTCCTGGTTAAACTCCCGGAGATCCTTGATGAAGGTATCAACTTCACCACATTCTTCAGGGCCGCAAAGGAGCAGGGCTACTTCTTCACCGACAGCGCCATCCTCTACAGCAATACGACGGGCATCTCGGCCTACGGCGGCATCGACGTGAGTGACTACGACGTGGACGACCTGAACTTCACGCTGGTGAGGAACGAGGTCGATCTCTCTAATTTCAGCACTGACGGCGAGATATTACAGAATATGATGGAGGCCTGGCCCTACACGCGGCCGGAGGCCGGCGAGTACCTCCTCACCGCGGTGAACTACGACAGCGCCAGCGAGACGCTGCACGTCCTCGCCGCCATGCCGGTCCTCATCCTCGACGGCAACGCCGATGTGGCCTGGAACGGGGATGACCCGTACTACCAGGACCGGGGTGTCGGTGCAACCGTCTCCTTTGAGGAAGGAGTAAACCGGACTGCCTATGTGCTGGTCAGGAACGACACGACCTACGACCTCACGATGCGGGTCGATACCGAGGCGTTCGTAAACCAGCCCATCCCGACCACCATGGCTGACCTGGTCTCGCTCCTCCAGACGGCCGCCGGTGAGGCAAGTCCGGTCACCTACGTCCTGACCCCCAACAGCACCCCGGCCGGGGCCGATACGGGCTCCGGGGTCGTCATCGCCGAGGGCTACGGACTATCGGGGTCTGCAGATGGACCGGAGGTGGAGATCGGGGCTGAAGCCCTTGCAGCCCTCGACCCCGGCACCTACTCGCTCTACGCCCTTGGCATGGAGGCCGGGGAGATCGTTGTTGTTGACTACCGGGAGATCGAGGTCCAGGCAGCCTCCTCCTAGATCTCCTATGATACCGGAGCAGGCAGAAGACAACCACCCGGAGACCGACAGAAGGGCGGCCCCGGGCTACCCTCCTTCCCACCGAGGGTGTGCGCGACATATCCTCCAGGCCGGAAGGATTGCCGGGAGCGGCAGCTGCCCCGGCTGCCGCCCAGTCCGGGATGTGCGATCAGGTCCAATCCCCGCTCCACCGGGAGGGAGTTGAGCCGGGCCATTGCCTTGAGCGCCGGAGGGGTAGGTTGACGGGCACGAGAAAGTATTATGCTGCGGCCGTGCTTGCAGCCTGGCTCATCATCGCCGCTTTCTTCATGATCTTAAACCGGACGCTCGACCTCGAGGTCTTCTTCGTCCTCGCGTTCATCGGCCACCTGGTCGTCGCGGTCCTGATCGACGGGGCCTTCTCCCGGCCGCTCTACATGCGCTACCTCGGCTATCTCATCGCGGCGGGGGTCGCGCTCTTTGCCTACATTGTCGCGGGAAAAATCCTGGAGATCCTTGCCGCATGAATTCCCGGACCTCGCATGCTGTCCTCGCGATCGCCGCGGTCGCGGCGCTCCTCCTCCTTGCAGGGGAGGCGGCCGTCCCGCTCCTCTACAACGCAGCAAACACCTCGACCGCCGCCCATGTTGACCCTGCGACTGTTCCGAAATCGCTCGGCAAGGATGCCGACGCCCTCGTCCCCCTCATGGATGACCTCCTCGGCGAGACCGGGACGCTCACCCTCAATATCAAACTCGAGGATTACGAGAGCGCCGAGCGCGACCTCGCCCGCTACACCGAACTCTCGGCGAAGTTCGACAGACTTGTCATCAATCTGGACGTCTCCGGGACCGACATCGGCGAGTTTCAACGCAACAACCAGCAGAACCTCGCCACCCTCACAGCGCTCTTGAATGACACCCAGCGGTTCGACGACTTACAAAGGGTCGAGATCGACGTCCAGGGGGATGAGGGCCAGCATGCAGCTGTCATCTATGAGGGCGAGGCCCTCCAGCAGAAGATGCAGGAGGGGTTTAGCGCCTACGCAAGCCGGGAGAACGCGACGACCCGGATTGCCGGGCGCTACGGCGTGAATGCCACTCCCTACCAGGAGAGTGTTAGAAACTATGCGGAGATCGCCGATGCCTCCAAGGGTCGGCAGGAGGGAGCCAGCGGGAGTGCGACGTCTCCCCTCGGGATCGCGGTCACCCCTGATACGGGGCGCTATGGAGATACCCTCTCAATCACAGGGACCTACACCGGCGGCACAGCAGAAACGCCCATCGAGGTCTACATCGACAGCCAGATAGCCGGGAACGCCACCCTCGATGCGAGCGGCAACTATGCCTGCTCCTACCAGATCAACCGGACCCCGGCTGGACTGCATCTCGCCTACGCGACTGCGGGCGAGGTCTACTCCACTGTTGCAGCGTTCGAGGTCCTCCCGGGAGAGAACAGCATCACCCTTGCTCTTGCGGAAATGAGCGGGACCGCCGTCACCTGCACCGGGAACCTCACAACGACCGGGGGTCGGCCGGTCACCGGCGCTCCAGTCGTCCTCAGGGTCGATGGCACGACACTCATCGGGATCGAGACCGACGGGAACGGCACTTACAGAGAGGAGCTCACCCTCCCCGCCGGGGAGCATACCGTCCGTGCGGAGTTCCACGCCGCGGGCTACCCCCTGAACGCCTCCGAAAGTCCGGTAGAGACGGTCGTCATCCGGAACGAGGGGCTCTCCCCTCTCCCGTTCGTAGCAGCGATCGCGGCCGCGCTCGGTAGCGGGTGGTATCTCCGCCGCCGGCACCGTCCGGGAGAGATAACCCCGGTGCCGGAACCTACAGAGGCAGTGAATCCGGATGAAGAAGCCGCCACTACCCCACCGCAGGTGGAGATCGCGGGGCTCCCCCCTCGCGATGTTGCAACCGTCCTCTTCCGGGTCCTCCGGGCCCGGCTCGGTCTTCCCGACACAAAGACCCCGCGGGACTGTGCCCGGCTCTCTCCGGCCCACGCCGGGTTCTTCGAGCGCTACGAGCTGATCCGCTATGCGGGCGAGACGCCCTCGGAGGAGGAGCTCCGGGCGATGGAAAGAGTTGCTCTCGGAGGTGAAGACGATACAGCGTGAGGCTCTGGGCGTGCTCCTTATCCTCCTCCTCGCCGGCAGCGCGGCGTATGCCCATGCGACCACCACCACCGAAGAGTACAGCCGCTACAACGTGGGCTGGAACGGCACCTCGGCTCTCGCCGCCGGGGAGATCCGTGACCTCCGTGACCTTGATCCCGGTGCGACCCTCCTCGTCCTCGCGCCCTATAAAGAGTTCACAGCCGAAGAGGTCGGTTACCTCCAGGCGTTCCTTGGTTCCGGCGGCCGGGTCCTCATCGCCGACGAGGAGGGGGCCGCAAACGGGCTCCTTGCGGACCTCGGGAGCACGATGCGGGTCCGGCCGGGGAACCTCTCAAGCCTCGACCGTGACCACACTGCCCCCGGCCTCTTCACCGTCCGGGTCGTCGGGAATGATACGCTGTTTGCTGGCGTCGAGACCGTCCGGGTCAACCGCCCGGCAGCGGTCGAGGGCGGCGAGCCCCTCCTTGAGACATCGGTTCTCACCTGGGACGACGCCGACGGCGACGGCCGGCCCGGAGGTTCCGAGACCTTCGGGACCGCGATCATCTGTGCCCGGGAGGGGAACCTCACCGTCCTTGGCGACCCGAGCCTCTTTATCAATGCCATGCTCGACGAGAACCCGAAATTTATCGAGAATATTCAGCCGGTCCTGATCGACAGCACCCACAGCAGGACTGGCACCACAAGTCCGGTCATCAACGCCCTGGCCTGGGTCCGGGAGACGCCGGCAGCTGCAGCCGCGATAGCCGCCCTTGTCGTCCTGCCGGTGGCCCGGCACTTTGGGAGGAAGAGAGATGAATGATAACTTAAAAGAAGATATTGAAACGATCGCGAACGCTTATGAAGAGATCCGGCTGATCGCCCAGCAGGTGGTGGTCGCGAACCAGCCCCTCATCGAGGAGATCTTCATCAGCATGATCAGCGGCGGCCACCTCCTCATTGAGGGGGTGCCGGGAACCGCAAAGACCACGGTCTGCAAGATCATCGCACGGCTTATGGACTATGAGTTCCGGCGGGTCCAGGGGGCTGTTGACCTCCAGCCTGCCGATATCATCGGGGTCCGGATCTACGACCGGAACAAAAGCGAGTTTGTTCTCCAGAAAGGCCCGATCTTCACCAACTTCCTGATGGTCGACGAGATGAACCGCTTAACGCCGAAGACCCAGAGCGCCCTTCTCGAAGCCCTGGGCGAGCGCCAGGCGACGATCGACGGGATATCCTACCCGCTCAGCGACGCCTACTTCGTCATCGCCACCCAGAACCCTTATGACTCCGAGGGAACCTTCCCGCTCATCGAGGCCCAGCGCGATCGGTTCATGTTCAGCACCGTCCTCAACCACCTCGACGCAGAGAGCGAGCTCGAGATCCTCCGCCGGGAGCGCGCTGGAGAACTGGACTGGAAGATCTACCGGGACAGGGTCGCCCCTGTCCTTGGACCGGGCGATATCGGCACCATGGCCGCGACCGTCCGCCAGATCAGGGTCGATGAGACGGTCCTCACCTACGCACGCGACCTTGTGCTCGCCACCCGGTCTCACGGTGATGTTCATCTCGGGGCGAGCTCCCGTGCCTCGATCGCTCTCCTTGGCGGCTCAAGGGTCCGGGCGGCCCTAAACGGCCGGACCTACGTCATCCCCGACGATATCCGGGCCCTGGCTCTCCCGGCGTTGCGTCACCGCCTCCTCCTCACCCGGGAGGCCGCGATCTCCGGGATAACCCCGGAAGCGATCGTCGGCGAGATCGTCGAGAGCGTCGGGGTGTCCTAGGGATGATCCAGCCGACCCGGATGAGCGGGGGAATCGTGGTCCTCGCCCTCGCTTTCGCCGTCGTCGCCCTCCCCCTCGCGAACCCGGCCGCGGCCCTCGCCGCCGGCTCTCTCGCCCTCTTCCTCTTCTGGCGGGGCTGGCAGTTCGAGCACGATCTCCTGGCCGCTGCCACCTCGCTCGTGGTGAGCCGTGAGGTCGACCGGACGATCCTCCGGCAGGGGACGGCCGCGACCATCCGGGTACGGGCCGACCTCAGCGTCCCGGTCGGGATGGCGGTCCGGGTGCGTGACCTCCCGCCGGCGGTCGCGGCCGGGGAAGGCGCTGTCTCTCCGCCGGGGAAGACCGCAACCTACACCCTCCGGCTGATGGCGCCGGGGGAGACGGCGTTTATCGGCATCCTCCTCGAAGCAAGTGATGCCTTCTTCGCCGGGAGCCTCGTCTGCCGCCGATTTGACGCCCCGCATCTCCGGGTCTTCCCTGCGGGGACCCTGGAAGCGGGCAGGGGAGTGGGGCTCCGCGGGGAAGAGACCGAAGTGGACCGTAAGGCCGCGCTTGCCGGGCAGGGTGTCCGCGGGTTCCGGCCCTACCAGACGGGCGACGACCCCCGGCAGGTGGACTGGAAGGTCACGGCCCGGCGCGGCACGCTCTACGTCCGGGAGCTGACCGGGCTTGAGGGTGGAGCGCCCCTCATCGCCGTCGACCTCCCGGCGCCGGGGGATGGGGATCCGGCTGCTTTCACCCGGTTCTCGATGGCCGTCTACGGTGCGGTCGAGGGATCCATCCGCGCCAGGGAGGGCTGCTCCCTCCTTGTCGTCGCCGGCGGGGAAGTCGTCCGCTTCCTCCCCCGGACCCTGGCGAGCCATGAGGCCCTTGCAGTCGTTGGCGGGCTTGCCCCGTTCGAACCCCGCGCTCCCCTCTACCGGGCGCCGGGGCCCGCCGTCCTCGCGGCCCGGACACGGACGACCTGGCGGGGAGCGGGCCCGGAAGAGAAGGCATACCACGAGAGGCTCAGCGGCGTCCTCGCAGGGTTCGCGGCCGAGAGTCCGGCACCCTTCGCGGTGGCGGTGCGAATGGCTCTCGGACGGGCAAATGCCCCGGAGGTCCGGCTTTACTCACTCCTTTCAGCAGGCGATAAGAGTCACCTCATCCAGCTGACCCGCGAAGCAAAGGCCCTGGGGATGCGGGTCGTTCTCCGGGCCCCCGCAGGTGCCGGGACCCTCCCCGGCGTCGATGCCGTGGAGGTGCTCTGATGGCGGTCGATCGACGGTTCCTCCTCCTCTGTGCCGGTGAGGTCCTGGTCGTCGCCGCAGGCAACCTCGCGATCGCCCTCGTCTTCCAGATTGTTGTCCTTGCCATGTTCCTCGGCAACCTGCGGGGCTACCCGGTCTTCGTCATCGCGGCGAGTCTCTTCGCCGCAGTGCTCTACACGGCCGGCGACAACATCCTGTTCCCTCTCCTCGGCCTCGCGGTCGCTCTTGGCTGCGGTTACCTTGCCCTTACCATCCGGGACTACCGGCTCGCCCGGTGGGCGGCGGGAGGGAATGCGTGATCGCAAACAACCCCTACCGCGGGGCGCTTCTCCTCATTCTCGCCTCCGTAGCCCTCCTTGCCCTCGCAGCTGCTACCGGTCGGGGTGATATCACCACCGCGACCCTTGTCCTCGCGGGCACGGGCTGCTTCATCGCCGGGATCTTCCTCCTTGCTCTCAACAAGGGTGAGCCTCTCAACCCGGATATCGTCGCCCTCCTCTCTGCCCAGGGAACGGTCGGCATCGCCACCCTCTGCGCTGACCTCGGCGTCCAGGGGGATGCCCGGTTCGTCCCATCAGAGAATGGGACCGTCATCGAGGCCATCCCGGTCGCCGGGAGGGTGCCGGCGAACCTCAAGGACGACTACTCCTACATCACCGACGAGAGCGGGTGCGCCGTCCGGCTTGTTCCGACATGCGCCCCGCTCCTTCTTCATCTCCGCGAGAAGCACGCGCTCGTGGTGCCGGAAGAGGATGAGGCTCTTCTCGCCTGCATCACCGAGGTCTGCGACGACCTTCTTGAGGTTGCCGGAAAGACTGAGGCTACAAGAGATGGTGAGAACATCGTCGTTACCCTGAATGGCTACCGCCTCATCCCTGGCTGCCGGGCCGTCCGGGCGGCCTCCCCGAAGTGCTGCACCATGGTCGGCTGCCCGATCTGCAGTCTCCTTGCCGCGATCGCGGCACTCGGGACGAACGCACCCACAACGATCGAGCATATTATCGTCGGCGAAAAGAGAAAGACTCTCAGGGTCATCCTGAGACCGGAGTCTGCCCATCACCCCTCCAGTGATAATCCCGGGCGATGAGCGCCACCACGCTGATCAACGGGACACTCGAGCACCTGCTCGAACTCGCCAGATCTTGAGGCCACGGTGGTCGTGCTCGGGCCTACGGTGAGCATCCTCCCCGACGCCCTCTTCTCGCGCGGCGTGGAGATCGCCGGCGGGGGACGTGGTGACCGCCTCCTGGACATCCTTGTCAGGGGC
>JAQVVW010000031.1 GCA_028698765.1 Methanoculleus sp.
GAGTCGCTCGCCCGGCTGCCGGTGACGGGGTGATGCCGGTGGACTGGACTGCGCTCCAAGAGAGCTGAACACGACCCCGGGATACGAGGAGGCCGTTGCCGCGGCGGACGCGAGCGGCCGGCCTCTCGTCGTCCCGGTATATGGAGAGATCCCGCTCCCCGCGACTTCGCCGGCCGACCTCTATGCCTCCCTCCGCGAAGGAGCCGGGTTCCTGCTCGAGTCGCTTGAGGGGAGCGCGAAGACCGCCCGTTACTCGTTCATCTGCACCGCCCCGTCCGCGACCGTCGCCGTGGCCTCCGACGGCACGCTGACGGTCTCCGGCGATCCGCGTATCCGGGAGGTTGCCGCCGGCATCGAGGCCGCCGACCCCCTCGATGCCCTTCGGTCGTTCATGGACGGATTCCGGGTCGCTTCCGCGCCGCTTCCCCGCTTCTCCGGGGGGCTTGCCGGTTACTTCTCCTACGACCTTGCCTCGTCCCTCTACCCGGTTCCCCGGCCGGAGGGGGTCGAAGAACCTGTCGCCCGGTTCATGCTGGCGCGGGACTGCCTCGCCCTCGACCACAAGAGAGAACGGCTTGCGGTCATCGCAAACCTGCTCATTGCCGACGGGACCGATGCAGAGGAGGAGTACCATCGGGCCCGAACGGCGATCGTGAAGCGGGCCGCCCGGATTCGCGATCTCCCGCCGCCGTCCCCGTGTGGGCCGTGCAGATCCGGCGTCCCGGCGTCGTCCTGCAGCCAGGACGAGTTCTCGGACGCGGTTCTTCGGATAAAAGAGCATATTGCGGCGGGAGACGTCTTCCAGGCCGTCCTCTCCCGGCGGCTCGCCTGCCGCATCGCCGGCGACCCGTTCGCCGTCTACCGACGGCTCCGGGCGGAAAACCCGAGCCCCTACATGTACTACCTGGACTTCGGCGACCGCCAGGTCGCCGGGAGCAGCCCCGAGATGCTCGTCCGGGTGGAGGACGGCCAGGTGACGACCGTCCCGATCGCCGGCACCCGGCCGCGGGGGCGAACCCCGGCGGAGGACGACCTGCTCGCGGCCGAGCTCCTCGCCGACGAGAAGGAGCGGGCGGAGCACGTCATGCTCGTCGACCTTGCACGAAACGACGTCGGGGCGGTCTCGGCCTATGGGAGCGTCTCGGTGAAGGACTTCATGATCGTCGAGCGGTTCTCCCACGTCCAGCACATCGTCTCAACGGTCACGGGGACGCTCCGGGAGGGGTGCGACCGGTTCGACGCCCTCCGCTCCTGTTTCCCGGCGGGAACCGTCTCGGGCGCCCCGAAGGTCCGGGCGATGCAGATCATCGGCGAGACGGAAGGGCTCCGGCGCGGGATCTACGCGGGAGCCGTCGGCTACGTCGGCTTCTCCGGCATGATGGATCTCGCGATAGCCATCCGGACGGTTCTGGTGCAGGACGGCGTCGCTTCCGTCCAGGTGGGGGCCGGGATCGTGGCCGACTCCGACCCCGGCCGGGAGTGGACCGAGACCGAGAACAAAGGGCGGGCGATGCTTGCGGCGCTCGGTGCGGAGGTGGAGTGATGCGGGTGCTCGTCATCGACAGTTACGACAGTTTCACCTTCAACCTCTGCCAGCAGATCGGGGTGCTCGGGGCGGAACCGGTCGTGGTGAAGAGCGATACGCCGTTTGAGCGGCTACGATCCGGATCGTTCGGCCGGATCGTCCTCTCGCCCGGCCCGGGGCACCCCCGGGACTCCGCTCTCTACCGGGAGGTTCTCGGCACGATCAGCCGCACCGTCCCGACGCTCGGTGTCTGCCTCGGCCACCAGGCGATCGGCCTCGCGTTCGGCGCCCGGATCGTCAGGGCGGACCGGCTGATGCACGGGAAGCGGTCGGTCGTCCGGCACGACGGAGCGGGGATCTACACGGGCGTGCCCGATCCCCTCGTCGCGACCCGCTATCACTCCCTCGTCATCGATCCGGCATCCGTCCCGGACTGCCTCGCGGTGACCGCCACGAGCGACGACGGGGCGATCATGGGCGTCCGGCACCGGTCGTTCCCGATCGAGGGGGTGCAGTTCCACCCGGAGAGCATCCTCACCCCCGAAGGGAACCGGCTGGTGGCGAACTTCCTCTCCGGCACGGGAGGTGCGGGATGATCCGCGAGGCAATCGCCCGGGTCTCCTCGGGCACGGACCTCTCCCCGGCCGAGGCGGGGGGGGTGATGGAGGAGATCATGCACGGCGCGGCGACTCCCGCCCAGATCGGCGGGTTTCTCACGGCGCTCCGGATGAAGGGGGAAACCGTTATAGAGATCGCGGCGTTCGCCCGGGCGATGCGGGCGGCGGCCGTCCGGGTCTCTCTCCCGGCCCCGGGGGCGCGGGTGGATACATGCGGGACCGGGGGCGACGGCGCAGGGACGTTCAACATCAGCACCGCGGCCGCCTTCGTCGCGGCCGGTGCGGGCGTCCCCGTCGTGAAGCACGGGAACCGGGGGGTTTCGAGCAGGTGCGGTTCGGCCGACGTCCTCGAGGCGCTCGGGGTCACCGTCGCGATCCCGCCAGACCGGGTGGCGGACGTTCTTTCGGCCGCCGGGATCGCGTTCCTCTTCGCCCCGGCCTACCACCCGGCAATGCAGTACGCCCGCACCGCCCGCCAGGAGATCGGGATACGGACGGTCTTCAACCTCCTCGGCCCCCTGACGAACCCGGCGGGTGCGGGAGCCCATCTGCTCGGCGTCTACGACCCCCGCCTGACCCTTCCGGTCGCCCGGGTCCTCGGCGACCTCGGGGCGGAGCGGGCGATGGTGGTCCACGGCGCGGGGCTCGACGAGATCGCGACGGCCGGCCCGACGACGGTCGCGGAACTCCGGGACGGCGAGGTCATGACGTATACCCTCGACTGCACGGAGTTCGGGATCCCGCGTTCATCCGTCGCGGCCATCCGGGGCGGCGGGCCGGAGGAGAACGCCGCGACCCTTCTCGCCGTCCTCGCGGGCGAGGAGGGCCCCGCCCGGGATATCGTCCTCCTCAACGCCGGGGCGGCGATCTACCTCGGCGGGAAGGTCCGCGATATCGCCGCCGGGATTGCCCGTGCCGAGGCGTCGATCGACTCGGGAGCGGCGCTCGACCGGCTCCACCGTCTGGTCGGGGCGACCGGAGGGGGGGCATGATCCTCGACGAGATCGTCAGGTCGACCGGCGAGCGCCTCCGGCACCTCGATCAACCGGTCGATCCCGATCCCCTGCCCCGCCGGAGCCTCGAAGCGGCGATACGCACCTCTTCCGAGAGGCACGCGGTCATCGCCGAGGTGAAGTACGCCTCACCGTCGCGCGGAAGGATCCACGAAGGCTGCACCCCCGAAGCGATCGCCCGGGAGTTCGTCGCCGCCGGGGCCGCTGGCCTCTCGGTGCTGACCGAACCCACCTATTTCGGAGGGAGCACCGAGTACCTCGTCCGGGTGCGGCGTGCGGTCTCTGTCCCGGTTCTCAGGAAGGACTTCATCATCGACGAGCGCCAGCTCGGCGAAACCCGGGCGCTCGGTGCCGACGCGGTCCTCCTGATCGCCCGGGTGCTCGGTGATCGCCTCCCCGCGTTCGTCGACGGGGCGCTCGCGCTCGGGCTCGAGCCGCTCGTCGAGGTCCACGACAGGGACGAGATGGAGCGCGCTCTCGCGACGGATGCGACCCTCATCGGGATCAACAACCGCAATCTCGAGACGATGACGATCGACCTCTCGACGACCGTCCGTCTCGCGGGGGCTGCCCGCGACGCCGGGAGGATCGTGGTCTCGGAGAGCGGCATCACGTGGCCCTGCGATGTCCGGAGCCTCTCCCGGCACTGCGACGCGTTCCTGATCGGGTCTGCCCTGATGTCGGCGCGAGACCGGCGAAAACGGCTGGAGGGGTTCGTATTCGCGTGAAGATCTGCGGGATGACGAGCGTTCGCGACGCACTCCTCGCCGTGGCGGCCGGTGCCGACGCGATCGGCGTGGTGCTCGCGAGCCCCTCCCCGCGTTCGGTGACGCCCGAAGCGGCCCGTGAGATATTCGTGGCGGTTCGGCCGTTCGTGACCACGGTCGCGGTCACCTCGACCGACCGGCCCGAAGACGTCCCGGCGCTTCTCTTCTCGCGGCCGGACGCGGTGCAGGTGCCGGGCGATCTGGAACTGCCCCCCGATACGGGGGTGCGGGTCATCAGGATGCTCTCTCCCGGCGACGCCCTCCGGGACGACTGCGACGCGATGATCGTTGACGGCAGCCACGGCACCGGGCGGGCGTTCGACCCGGGGTATGCCCGGGCATGCGTGGCCGCCTCCCCGGTGCCGGTCATCCTCGCGGGAGGGCTCACCCCCGGGAACGTCGCCGACGCCATCCTTGCGGTGCGGCCGTATGCGGTCGACGTCTGTTCAGGCGTCGAGGCGGCGCCGGGGATCAAGGACGAGCGCCTCGTGCGGGCGTTCGTGAAGGTATGCAGGATGATGAACAACCCATGAAACCAGGACGATACGGTATATACGGCGGGCGGTACGTGCCCGAGACCCTGATGAGCGCGCTGATCGAACTCGAGCAGACCTACGAGCGGGTCCGCGAGGATCCGGAGTTCTCCCGCCGGCTCTCCTGGTACCTCCGCGAGTACGCCGGGCGGGAGACGCCGCTCACCTACTGCGGGAACCTCTCCCGCGACCTCGGCTGCCGCGTCTACCTGAAACGTGAGGATCTCCTCCACGGTGGGGCGCACAAACTGAACAACACCCTCGGCCAGGCGCTGATGGCGAAGTTCATGGGCAAGCGCCGGCTCATCGCCGAGACCGGCGCCGGGCAGCACGGCGTCGCGACGGCGATCGCGGGCGCGGCCCTCGGTCTCCCCGTCGAGGTCTACATGGGCGAGGTGGATACCCGGCGCCAGGCATTGAACGTCTTCCGGATGGAACTCCTCGGCGCCCGGGTCATCCCGGTCGCTTCCGGGACGCGGACGCTGAAGGACGCCATCAACGCGGCGATGCGCGACTGGGTGGCGAACCTCCGGGATACTCACTACCTGCTCGGTTCCTGCGTCGGCCCGCACCCCTTCCCCCGGATCGTCCGCGATTTCCAGTCGGTCATCGGCGAGGAGGCGAGAAGGCAGATCCTTGAACGGGAAGGGCGGCTCCCCGAGATGATCGTCGCCTGCGTCGGCGGGGGTTCGAACGCGATCGGCATCTTCCACCCGTTCGTGAACGACGACGTCGCGCTCGTCGGCGTCGAAGCGGGAGGCGAGGGGCTCGATTCCGGCCGTCACGGGGCTTCGCTCTCGGCCGGCTCGGTCGGGGTCTTTCAGGGGGCGCTCTCCTACCTCCTCCAGGACGACGACGGCCAGGCGCTCGAGACGCACTCCGTCGCCGCAGGCCTCGACCACCCCTCCGTCGGGCCGGAGCACGCCATGCTGAAGGATTCCGGACGGGTTCGCTACGAAGCGGTCACCGACGCCGAGGCACTCCATGCCTTCCGCCGCCTCTCCCGCACCGAGGGGATCATCCCGGCGCTCGAGTCCTCCCACGCGATCGCCTACGCTCTCCGGGCGGCGGCCGATCTCGATAAGGACGACATTCTCGTCGTCAACCTCTCGGGGAGGGGCGACAAGGACGTCGCCGACGTCGCGAACCTTCACGGGGGCGTTGCATGAGCCGGATCGAGGCGCTCTTTGCCCGGAAGAACCCGGTCTTCATCGGGTTCACCGTCGCGGGGGACCCCGGCATCGAGGCGTCGTTTGGGGTGGCGAAGGCGATGATCGACGCGGGCGTCGACCTCCTCGAGATCGCCGCCCCCTACTCCGACCCGGTGGCGGACGGCCCCGTGATCGAGCGGGCGCACGTCCGCGCCCTCCGGGCAGGCACCACGCCGGACGACGTCTTCGCCCTCGTCCGGCGCGTCCGGGAACACGCGCTGGCGCTCCCCCTCGTCCTCTTCACCTACTACAACATCATCCACCGCCGGGGAGCCGACCGGTTCTTTGCGGAGGCCGCGGCCTCCGGCGCGGACGGCGTCCTCATCGTCGACCTCCCTGCCGAGGAGTCGGGCGAGATCGCGCCCTACGCCGCCCGGCACGGCGTCGACCGGATCGCCCTCATCGCCCCGACGACCTCGCCGGAGCGGCAGCGTACCATCCTCAAGGACGCCTCCGGGTTCGTCTACCTGATCTCGCTCGAGGGGGTGACCGGCGAGCGCGATCGGCTCCCCCCCGGCCTCGCCGGGCTCGTCGGCGCGGTGCGGGAGAAGACCGATCTCCCCCTCGCCGTCGGGTTCGGGGTCTCGCGCCCGGAGCACGTCCGAACCGTCGTCGCCGCCGGTGCTAACGGCGTCATCGTGGGAAGCGCGCTTGTCCGGCTGATCGAGGAGCACGCGGGCGACGAAGCCGCGATGCACGCGGGCCTCCGGACGGCGATCGCCGCGCTCCGGGGCGGGTTCGTCCTCGTTCCCGAACCTGATATGCTCCGGCGCGAAAGGGTAGAAGGATGAGACGGATCGGGTTTCTGGTCAACCCCATCGCCGGGATGGGCGGCGCCGTGGGGCTTGCGGGGACGGACGGGCAGGCGGCCGAAGCCCTCCGGCGCGGGGCAGTTCCCCATGCCCGGGATCGGGCGGTGCAGGCCCTCTCCACTCTCCGGGGTGAGGATATCGCGTGGTACACCTGCTCGGCGCCGATGGGCGAGGATGTCCTCGCGGCGGCCGGGCTCGACCGCTCCACTGTCGTCTACCGGCCCGCCGTCCCGACGGGTGCGGCTGACACGAAGGCCGGGTGCCGGGCGTTCCTCGATGCCGGGGTGGATCTCATCGTCTTCTGCGGGGGGGACGGAACCGCCCGGGACGTCTTTGACGCCGTCGGCCGGGAGGTTCCCATCCTCGGCATCCCCGCCGGGGTGAAGATGTACTCGGCGGTCTTTGCGGTCAACCCGGCGGCGGCGGCCGACCTCGTCCGCCGGGCGGGCGAGATCCCCTGCCGCGACTCCGAGGTGATGGACGTCGACGAGGAGGCCTACCGGGCGGGGCGGCTTACCGCCCGGCTCTACGGGTATGCCTGCGTGCCTTTCATCCCTGAGCGGACGCAAGGGGGAAAACAGGTCTTCGAGCAGCAGGACGAGGGACGGGCGAAGGACGATATCGCGGTGTTCATCAACGAAGTCATGCTCCCGGAGACGCTGTATGTCATCGGCGCCGGGAGCACGACGGCACGGATCATGGAGCGGCTCGGGCTTGTCCCGACGCTCCTCGGGGTCGATGCCGTCAGGGATGGGGAGGTTCTCGCCCGGAACGCCGACGAGCGGACACTCCTTTCCCTCCTCGACGAACACCCGAGGGCGAAGATCGTCGTGAGCCCCATCGGCGCCCAGGGGTTCGTCCTCGGGCGGGGAAACCAGCAGATCAGCCCTGCGGTGCTCCGAAAGGCCGGGTTATCGAACCTGATCGTGGTCGCCACGCCCGGAAAGCTCGCCGCAACACCTCTCCTGTACGTCGATTCCGGGGATCCGATGCTCGACCGGGAGATCGGGGATTCCCTTCCGGTCATCTCCGGCTACCGGGTGGCGCAGAGGAAGCGTATCGTCCACCCCGACTGATTCCCGCTCGATCTTCTTCTCGCGCGAGTACTGCTCGGCAAGTTTGCGGAGATCCCGCACCTTGGCGTTCGCCGCTTCGATGATGGAGAGGGCCTCAAGGTAACGGCTATCACCGGCGTCGCCCTCAGCGCGGAGGCTGATGAGCTGCTCGCGGTAACGCCTGTTGATGGCGAACTGGAGTTCGACGTCCCGGGCGCGGAGTTCTGCAACGGTGTCATCCTCGATCGCCGGAAAGAGGCGGCCGAGTCCGACGATGTTCTCATCGAGGATCCGGTAGACGCTCTCGGTCTTCTCCCTGAGAACGTTGAAGGCCCCGTTTCCGTTCCGGGATGCTTTCTGGAAAAATTCTCCGAGATCCGCCCCGAGATACCCGAGCCGGCCGATCTCGTTCGACATCCGGACGAGGAAGACTACCTCGGTCGCTTCCCGATCCGTGAGCTGCCTTCGAGAGATCTCGCGGAGAGCCTGTCCGATTCTCCCGTCAAGATGGATATTGAGGTCTTTGAGCCGATCGACCATCTGGTAATCCGACTCTTCTGATGTCGCAAGGTAGGCCATCGCCGCCCGGAAGAGGTCGAGCGTGACCTCGTGGGCATGCCCGAGCTCCTTTCGGATCAGTCCGAACCCGAGCTCTGTGTCGTCGGGGACGCCGTTCTCGAGGTGGCGCGTCCGCATCAGGACCTCGGGCTCGTCCCCGGGCACCAGCCACGTAACGAACCGTCCGAACTGGTTGATGAGGAAGAGGAAGACCGTTGCCGTGAGCAGATTGGAGATGAGGTGGGCGTTTGCCACCATCTGCGCCTCGGTTCCGCCGATCGTCATGATGAGTTCGGTGAACGGCATGAGGAACGGGAGGATCAGGAGCACTCCCCCGAGGTTTAAGGTGAAGTGAGCCACCGCCGCTCGCCGGGAGTGGAGGTTCATCCGGGAGGAGGCGATGAGGGTTCCTGTGGTCGAGCCGATGTGTGCGCCGAGGATGAGCGGGATTGCCTGCGGGAGGGTGAGCAATCCCTGCTGGGCGAGGATGACGGCAAGGCCGGTCGTGACGGCGCTCGACTGCACCATGGCGGTGAAGAGGAACCCGATCAGGATGGCGAGGGGAAGCGCCGAGTACTCCGCAACGAAGCCGATGATCTCGGGGTTGTTCTGGAACGGCACGAGCGCCATCGATATGAGGTTTAAACTGAAGAAGACGAGGCCGAAGTAGAAGAGAGGTTTCCCGAGGAACTTGTAGCGCCGCCCGAATATCCCGACGAGGAACCCGATCGGGATCAGCACCTGTCCGAACGCCGTCATCTTGAAGGCGACGAGCTGGGCGGTGATGGTCGTCCCGACGCTTGCGCCGATGATGATCCCGAGGCTCTGGACGAACGAGAGCGTTCCGGCGTTGACGAGGCTGACGGTGATGATCGTCGTTGCCATGCTCGACTGGACGAGGGCGGTGACGACGGCGCCGAGGATCGCGCCGAGGATCGGCCGCTTGGTCACCCTGCCGAGGATTGCCGCAAAGCTACCTTTCGCGACGGCGAGAATCTCCCGGGAGAAGTTCTCGATTCCGTAGAAGAAGAGGATCAGGCCGGGTACGACGGCGAATAGAATTTCCCACGGGACCATTATTGTTCTATACCTATAGGCTCTCTGATCTGAAAATAACTCTCTTCCGTATCTTTGGTGGTTTTCTCCCGGGATAGAATGGCGTATTCCTCCCGGGACACGGGGCCGGAGGTATCATTTGGGATCCCATCCAACCGGTATATGTGGCAACCTTCGACCCCTCGGTCCTCGGCATCTTCATCTTCGGTCTCGTCGCCGGGATCTGCCCGTGCAACAGCGTCCTGTGCCTGGGACTGATCGGCTACCTGACGAGCGGGAAGACGAACCTCACGCTCGCCGGCATCCTCAGGCTGACCGTGGCGTTCTCGCTCGGCACCGTCCTCGTCCTCCTGCCGCTCGGGGCGGTCGCGGGGTACGTCGGGGAATACCTCCTCTTCCT
>JAQVVW010000032.1 GCA_028698765.1 Methanoculleus sp.
GAGCCTCAAACTCATGGAGGTGAACCCCCGCTTCTGGGGCTCGCTGCACCTCTCGATCCTCAGCGGCGTGGACTTCCCCTACCTCCTCTACCGGATGCTCATGGATGGGGATGTCGAACCAGTCCCGGATTACCAGGAAGGAGTCCAGTGTCGCTGGCTCCTCCCCGGGGACATCCTCTGGTACCTGAGCGCCCCGAAGACCTGGCAGAATCTCAGGGAGTTTCTCCGGTTCGATACGCCCGACGACATACTGTCGCTACACGATCCCGGCACGACGCTCGGGTTTGCACTCGCCACGGCACGCTACGCGCTCGACCTGGAGATGTGGAAATTTGTTCTGAGGCGATAATATGACAATCAACGCGCTCAGCATTGATCTTGAGTTCTGGTGGTGCAACGAATACCTGAATAAATTCCTGCCCAGAGACCGGGAGGATCACTTCAAGGCATCATTGAAGCCTCTATTTGCGTCACTTGACGCATTCGACGTTAAGGCGACGTTCTTCGTCCTTGGCGCCGTCGCAGAGAGGTATCCTGAAGTCGTCCACGAGATCCACCGGAGCGGCCACGAGATCGCGTGCCACGCCTACTCGCATAAACCGCTCCACTCGATGGACCAGAGGGAGTTTGAGGGTGAACTGAAGAAGTCCCTTGAACTGCTCGCCGACTACAACCCGGTCGGGTTCCGGGCGCCGTCGTTCTCCCTGAACAACAGGACGAAGTGGGCGCTTGAGTCGCTTGAGAAGTACGGTTTCCAGTACGACTCGAGCATCTTTCCGGTGAGGACACAACTCTACGGCGTCCCGGATGCGCCGGTCGGCATCTACCGGCCGTCCCGGGACGACGTCACCGTCCACGACCCCGACGGCCCGATCATCGAGTTCCCGCTCTCGATCGTCAGGTTCGGCATCAACATCCCCATCTCCGGGGGGTTCTATCTCCGCTCTCTCCCGAAGCAGGTCCTCTCCTGGGGTGTCGGCAAGGTGGCCGCACAGAGGCCGGCAAACATCTACCTTCACCCCCATGACATCTACCCGGGCCCTCCCCGATTGGAGGTGCCGTTTATATCCCGGTTTATCACCTATCACGGCATCCATACGTCACTTGAGAAACTCATCATGCTCATGATGAAGTTCTCGTTCATGCCGATTGGAGCGCTTCTTGATGAACTCTCACTGTTGCCCCGGGATGTCAGAGTACCAACGGTGCCTGTTCTTCCCTTACGGGTGATAGGGACGAGAGATGACCTGACCTTCTCGCTATCCCCCAAATTCCCGGTACAACTGCAGCCCTTCGATAGGGTTGCTAATCAGCATCCAGCCCGTGTAAGAAAGCAGATCTACGAAACAGGTGATCCCGATGAGATATTGTAACGCCCGGCGCCGGTTCTCCGGCGGGCACCGGAGCGTCAGCCTCCAGGTTGGGGTGATGCGGGCATCTCCCGGAACCGGGATACCGGGAACAGACCTGGTCCGGGAGATGCAGATAGTCTTATATACCAGATCGTGCAGCCAGAGTCTGCTCGTAGCCATATTAGGATTAACCGGGAAAGGAGTCATATCTGATGGATTGGACTGAAAAGAGAGTGCTGGTGACCGGCGCCGGTGGTTTCATCGGCAGCCACCTGACCGAGCACCTGGTCGACCGTGGCGCGGATGTGCGGGCGTTTGTCCGCTACAACTCAAGAAACGACCCGGGTCTCCTGCGGTTGCTCCCGGGAGAGAGGCTGGACCGGGTGCGTATCGTTATGGGCGACCTCAAAGATGCGGACGCAGTCCGTGCCGCGGTCCGGGACGTCGACGTCGTCTTCCACCTGGGTTCGCTCATCGCTATCCCCTACTCCTACATCCACCCGCGGGAGACGGTGGAGACGAATGTCCTTGGTGCGCTCAACGTCTTTGAGGCGGCCCGGAATTCCGGCGTCGAGAAGGTCGTCCACACCTCGACAAGCGAGGTCTACGGGACCGCCTGCTACGTCCCCATCGACGAGAACCACCCGCTCCAGGGGCAGTCCCCCTACTCCGCAAGCAAGATCGGGGCTGATAAGGTCGCCGAGAGTTTCTACCGGTCCTTTGACGTCCCCATCGCCACGATACGGCCGTTCAACACCTACGGCCCGCGGCAGTCGGCGCGGGCGGTGATACCGACCATCATCACGCAGGCGCTGGTGCAGGAGACAGTGGCGCTCGGCGCGACGCACACGACACGGGACTACACCTACGTCGACGACCTGGTGCGTGCGTTTCTTCTTGTCGCCGAGTCGCCGGAAACGGTCGGAGAGACGATCAACGTCGGATCGAACTACGAAATATCGATCGGGGCCGTCGCGGAGACGGTTGCGGCCCTCATGGAGAAGGAGATCGAGATCGTCACCGAGAGCGGGCGCCTGCGGCCGGAGAAGAGCGAGGTCGAGCGGCTCTGGTGCGACAACACCAGGGCACGGGACCTCCTGGGCTGGTCTCCTGCCGTGCCCCTGGAAGAAGGGCTTCTGCGAACAATTGCCTGGTTTCGGGAACACCCGGGCCTCTACCGGCCCAACCACTACGTGACCTGATATGAAAGCGGTTATTCTTGCCGGCGGCAAGGGAAGAAGGCTCGAACCCTACACGACCATCATCCCCAAGCCGCTTATGCCGATCGGAGACAAACCGATCCTCGAGATCATCCTTCGCCAGCTCCGGGAGCACGGCATCCGGGACGTGACGATTGCGGTCGGACACCTCGCCGAACTGATCATGGCCTTCTTCGGCGACGGGAGCCGGTTCGGGCTCTCGATCACCTACTCGCGGGAGGAAAAGCCCCTCGGGACCGCGGGTTGCCTCGGGCTCATCAAGGACGATCTCACGGAACCGTTCCTGATGATGAACGGCGACGTCCTGACGACCCTGCCGTTCTCCGGGCTTATGGACTTCCACCGGGGGAACAGGGCCATCGCGACGGTGGCCCTCAACAAGAGGGACTACTTCGTCGACTTCGGTATCGTGGATACCGACGGAAACGAAACGATCGTCAGCTACACTGAGAAGCCAGGGTTTGAGCACTTCGTGAGCATGGGCGTCTACGCGTTCGACCCAAAAGTCCTCGCGTACATCACGCCGCACGAGTATATCGACTTCCCCGACCTGATCAAGGTCCTGCTCGCGGCAGGTGAGCCCGTTAAAGCCTACAAGTACGACGGCTACTGGCTGGACATCGGGAGGGTCGACGACTACAAGAAGGCGAACAACGAGATCGCCGCGCTTTATGGGACGCTGGGCGTCGGGGGCGAATGATATGGCGTGGAAGATCCCCCTCTCCGACATCGCTATGGACGGCGAGGAGGTCGATGCGGTCCGGGGCGTCCTGGAGTCGGGATGGCTCTCGATGGGGCCGGTGACGGAAGAGTTTGAAACGGCCTTTGCCCGGTATCTCGGCGTCAACCATGCGTTTGCGGTCTCGAACGGGACGGCGGCGCTGCATATCGCGCATGCGGTGCTCGGCATTGGCACCGGCGACGAGGTCATAACGCCGTCGCTCACGTTCGTCGCAACAGCAAACTCGGTCCTCTACTGCGGCGCGAGACCGGTCTTTGCCGATATTGCCGGGACGGACGACCTGAACGTGGCGTGGGAAGAGATTGCGGCGAAGGTCTCGCCCCGGACGCGGGCGATCACTGTCGTCCACTACGGCGGGTATCCCTGCGACATGCAGCCAATCCTGGATCTTGCCCGCGACCACGGCCTCCGTGTCGTCGAGGATGCGGCGCACGCGGTCGGTGCAACCTACCGGGGGCAGAAATGCGGGACCATCGGGGACGTCGGGTGCTTCAGCTTCTTTGCGAACAAGAACCTCGCCACCGGCGAAGGGGGCATGGTCGTGACGAATGACGATGACCTTGCCGAACGGATCAGGGTCATGCGCTCGCACGGCATGACCACGCTGACCTGGGACCGGCACCGGGGGCACGGGTACAGTTACGACGTCACCGCTCTCGGCTACAATTACCGGATCAACGAGATCGCGTCCGCGCTCGGCATTGTCCAACTCCGGCGCCTAGAGGAGAACAACGCGCGGCGGAAGCATATCACTGACCGATACCGGGACGGGCTCGAGGGAACTGACGGTGTCGACTGTCCGTTCAGAAGGACGAACAATGGAGAATCCTCCCACCACATCTTTCCAGTCGTTCTCTCCGAGGAACTCCCGAGAGCCGAACTTCAGGCGAAGTTGAAGGAAAGGGGGATCCAGACAAGCATCCATTATCCTCCGATTCATCTCTTCACCTACTACCGTAGGCTGCCTTGGGATACGCGGGGGTCCCTTCCAAAGACAGAGTTTATCGGGGAGCACGAGATGACGCTGCCACTCTACCCCGGCATGACCGACGACGAGGTGGAGTACATCTGCACCTCCATCGATGAGGCCGCCTCCGGGTAGGGGTACCCCGGCATGGGAAAAAAAGATTCCTAGGAGATGAGATGATCGCCGACCTGCACATCCATACCCGCTGCTCCCGGGATTCTCTCATGAACCCTGCAATGGTCGTAAAAATTGCCAGAAGGCGGGGTCTCGACGGCATAGCGATAACGGACCACGATACCATCCGCGGGGGTGTTCTTGCCCGGGAGGCGAATCGGGATAAGGATTTCCAGGTGCTCGTCGGTGCGGAGATAAAGACAGAGTATGGCGACGTCCTGGGCCTGTTCCTTGATGAGGAGATTGTGGCGCAGAGGTTTGACGATGTGGTCGAGGAGATCCACGCCCAGGGTGGCCTTACCGTTCTAGCTCACCCCTACCGCCAGTACCTATCACCCGAGCGCCTGGTGGGGAAGGTAAACCTCATTGAAGGGTTTAACAGCAGGTCGCGGCGACGCACCAACGCGATCTCGATGACGCTCGGGCGGGTTTCCGGAAAAGGAACGGTTGGTGGTAGTGATGCGCACGTTTACGCAGAGATTGGAAGGGGCGTGACGGTCTGTGCCGGAGAGGATCTTGAGGAGTCGCTCTGGACCGGACAGACTACCGGGAGAGGACGGGAGTCAAACTACTACCTCGTACACGGGCTGAGTTACATTATCGAGAAGTCGAAAGGCCTGATCGGGGTCGGGAGGTGCGACAACGATGAGTCTACCAGTTAGTGTGGGGTCAGGCGGAGTAGCGCCGGGGGAGAGGCACTGCAGAAACCGGACGGAACAGGTTTCTCCCGGGGGAGTGTAGTGCCGGAGGGAATGCACCCTCCGGGCAGCCGGAAGGCATGCTTTTACTATCCCTTTAACCAATACGGGCCGAAGCGGGCCCAGCCGGGGTTCCGCACGGGATTGTTTTATGTACGGGATTGTTTTATGTATATGAATCGCAATCATCGCTCCGTACCTACCTTCTGGGGGGAAGTAATGTTAGCGCGGTCTCGGGCATACCTGAACGTCGAGCAGATCATCGATACCCTGTCAAGCAAAGGCCTTGAAGATGAGAGTCAGACCAAGGCATTCGAGAACGGGTTTTGTGATTACATCGGGGCAGAACAGTGCTACGCGACAAATCAGGCCCGTGCAGCCCTGCTGATTGCACTACAGGCCCTGAATCTCTCCCCGGGCGATGAAGAGCTTGTCCCTGATTTCACCTACGAAGGAGTCGTTGACGCTATCCTGGAGTCTGGAGCGACCCCGGTCTTCGTCGAACCGGCGCTTGACGACTTCAACGTCCCGTCGTCGCATTTTGCGGAGAAGATAACGAAACGGACAAAAGCAATCATTGCGACGCACCTCTTTGGAATACCCTGTGATATCGGAAATTTGCTGGCCATCGCGGAGGAGAACTGTTGCACAATCATAGAGGACTGTGCTCAGTGCCTCGGGGCGGAGTATGAGGGGAAGAATACCGGGACGTTCGGGGACTTTGCGATCTTCAGCTTCAATTACGAAAAACATCTCACAACCGGCGAAGGGGGGATGCTGGCCGTCAACAACCCGGCCTACATCGCGGATGTGGAACGCATCATCGATTCCTGCACGAGTATGCCGCTCTACGATGAGAAGTGCTACGTCTACGGCATGCTCGTGCAGCATCTGGCTACGGAGCGGGCGGTCTACAAAACAGACCTCCTTGCATACTTCGGCCAGAACTGCTGTCGGGGCGATCCGGAGATCTTCAGCCATATAGATGACTTGATACAGGGGTGCGCAGCGTGGGAAGAGATCCAGGCCGCTCTTCTCCCGCACATCGAGCGGGAGATCGATAAAGCGGGATATATACCGCCCCATATGAGAAACCCGCTTGTGAGGAAGATGCTCTTGCGAGCAGGAGAGGCAAAATCAAAAGTTTTCCGCCCGCCTATTAAGAGGATAGGATCCGGCCATCTGCTGATGAGCGCGCCAAGGGCTCTTGTAGGGGCCCTTGGATTAAAGGATCTTCAGGCAGTAAACGCGATCAGGAACAGAAACGCTCGCCTCTTTTATGGTATGATGCAGGATAACCCAGCCATTCTTCTGCCGAAGGTCTCCCCCGGTAAAGGTCCCGCGTTCCTGAAGTGCAATGTGGTAAACCAGACCAGTTATCCTCTCTCCACAGTCATCCAGAGGGCGAGAGACCGGGGATATGAGGTAGGGAACATCCAGTGGCCGAGGCCGGTGCACCTGCTCCCTCGATTCCAGCACATCGCGTTACGGCAGAGGGATGCGTTTCCCGTAACAGGGTACCTGGCCGGGCGGATCATCAACATCCCTATCCATAGTAGCGTAACCCCGGAGGATATCAATGGTATGGCTACCTGCCTTGAGGAGTTTTGTAGCGGCGACGTACCGGGTATGGAGATGCCTAGCAGGCCATAAGGAAGAGGTAGTAACACATGAGGTTTGAATATACGGGTTTCGTCTCCCCCGGCACCTGGAGATCGTTTCTCAACGGCGCAGAGAACGTCTATTTCTTCCACACCCCCGAATGGGCAAAGATTATAGAAGAGACATTCGGCTACAGGGTGGCTACGCGAGTGTACCATACCTTTGAGGGCGATATCCTCGTCCCTATGATGGAGTCACGTCGGTTCGGGTTCTCCGTCTACCAATCCGTTCCCTATGGATACGGCGGCATCTTCTCGTCTTCAGACATCTCCGACAACCTGCTCCTGAATGTCGTCAGGGGCGTAGTCGGGGGAAGGCACCTCCTCCTTGATATCGCACTGCCGCCAGACGCCGCGCTACAGGCAGAGGGAGATCCCTGTATCCGGAAGACACCGTCCGAATGGAATTATACACACATTCTGCACCTGGATGGGCCTGAAAGTGCAGTGGAGGAGAAGTATAACCGGCATGCGCGACGGGCTATCAGGGTTGCCGAGCGGAACCATGTCGAGATCGTCCAGAAGGATAGCCTCGCGCAGTTTCACCAGCACTACGCCCTCTACGAGAAGAGAACACGGGAGTGGGGATACCGGCAGCCACCCTTTCCCCAGGTGTTTTACGAACACCTCCACCGCTACGGCCGCCCGTATGTTCAGGTGCGCCTAGCAGAGATGCATGGCACGGTGATCGGGGGCCTCGTGACGTTCGAGTATGCAGACACCGTGTTCACGTGGAGCAACGCATCCCCATCTGAGTTCCGTTCTTTCTGCCCGGTTCACCTGCTCCTCCACGATGCTCTACGGTCTGCTCACGAGAAGGGATACTCGTTCGTAAACTTCGGGGGAAGCGGGAATCTCCTGGGAGTTAAAAAGTTCAAAGAAAGTTTCGGGGCCACACGGATCGACCTTGAGACCTACCGGATCGCGTCACGGCTGGCGTCGCTCGCCCGGGCAGGCCGGGAGCCACCGGTCCCTGCAGAATCCTGATACCTGTGGATTTTGCGTCAGGTGGTTCATGCCTGGTTTCCCGGGGCCAGCACTGCCGCTTTTTATATAGTATGCCTGAGTCTGCCTTCGGGCCTCATCTCCGATTCTAGTAGAGATCGTACCACGGGCGGGGCTGACGGGTTCTTCCCCGTTGCAATGCGAATCTCTCACAGTTTACAGTACCGTCTGCTGCAAATGCCTCCTCTGCACACTCACGCACCCGGCAATTATCGAATCATCGTCAGGAGGCAACCTCCGCATCTTCGCCTATTGGACAGGTGGTCGGTGCATCCATCACCGACACTCCGGGATAACGACGCATCGCACAACCCGGTTGTCGGCATCCACACGGTGGTCGGTGCATCCTCACCGACACTTCGGGATAACCCCGCGCCGTTCCCCATGCCGGAGTGAACCCCTGCTCAACGTCCATTGAGACGACCTGTGGCGATGCGCCCGATTATCGGGGAAATCATATTGAAGATCTCTCTTTTATCTTCAGGTGTCAGCAGGATCCGGTGGATGTATGCGCCATACAGACCCGTGAGGATAACTGCAAGTACATACGGGTGAACCATGCCCCGCAGCAGGAAAAAGGCGATGAGAAATGCGGTGACGACCCCAAATGTCTTTATGACCATCGCGGACTCAATCCGCACATCAAAGACTCGGTGGAGTATCCAAAGTGTCAGCACTGCGAGTATTGTGCATGATCCGGCCGTGCCGATAGCCGCACCGGTTATACCGAGCAGGGGAATGAGCGCCACGTCGAAACAGACGTTGGCTCCAGCAAGCAGGATATTCACCTTTGAAGTGAGACCTGGCCTGTTCATAGCGCTGATGGCTGACCCGACGGACATTACCGCTCCGAATACGATCATCCCAAACACGAGGATGTTGAACGCAGGCACGGCCGGCAGGTAGGCGGGGCCGAAGATGAACCCGATAATTGTCTCTGATAGGTAGATGAGGATCAGACCCGTCACTGAGAGGAAGATCAGGCAGTACCTGATTGACTTGGTTATCACGGCCTCGACTGAATCCAGGAGACCCTTGCTGTAATACTCTGAGATTGTCGGGTAGTTGACCGTGGAGATCGAACCGGGGACCGAGAGAAAGGCCACCCGGGCTATTGCGATTGCAACCGCATACCGGCCGACATCGGCTTCCGTCAGCATATACCCAATGAGGAGAGTGTCAGTGTAGGTGTTGATCTGGTAGACCGCGCTTGCGATGAAGATCTGGCTCCCAAAGGCGAGCATCTTCCTGGAGGTCTCCCGGTGGCTGACGATCGAGAGGCGGAAGTGCCGGCGGACGACCAAGATGACGAAGACCAGCGTCCCTACCTCGGTCAGCAACAGCGCCAGCACCGCTCCAGCCGCACCAAAGCCAAAGGATATGAACAGCGTCACCAGCACTATCAAGAGGAGCGAGCGGATCATGAACCGGAACGAGTAAGATCTCATCTCTCGCAGCCCGTTCAGGAGGCCGAGGAGCGTCGTGTTGACGATAGAGAGTGGCATGGCAAGCGCGATAATCCGGATAAGGCCGGTCAGGTCCGGCATCCTGAAGAGCCCTGCAATCTCTCCCGCGAAGAGGAAGAGAACGAAACCGGCCACGGTCCCGAGCAGGAGCGCATTGATGACTCCTGTGGTG
>JAQVVW010000033.1 GCA_028698765.1 Methanoculleus sp.
GGTGAAGCAGGGGCACGACTACGACCTCTTCAACGCGTTCCGCACCGCCATCCGCGGCCACGAGATCCCCGCCGAGGTTGCCGGGATCAAGCGGGAACAGATCCTTGAAGTTGTCGATATCATGAAGAAGGCCCGGTTCGGCACCGTCTTCTACGGGATGGGGCTCTGCCACTCCGACGGCCGGAACCACAACGTGGACATCGCCATCAGCATGACCCGCGACTTGAACGACTTCACCAAGTGGACGATCATGGCGATGCGGGGCCACTACAACATCACCGGGCCGGGCGCGGTCTGGTCATGGCAGTACGGTTACCCCTACTGTCTCGACCTGACGAAGAAGGACATCGCCTACATGAACCCCGGTGAGACGAGTTCCGTCGATCTCGCGATGCGGGACGAGGTGGATGCCTTCATCAACATAGGGACGGACGCCGGCGCGCACTTCCCGATCGAGGCGGTCAAGCACCTCAGGAAGCACCCCTGGATCACCATCGACCCGAACATCTGCATGGCGAGCGAGATCTCCGATCTCCACATCCCGGTAGGGATCGTCGGGGTCGAGGTCCCGGGCATCGTCTATCGGATGGACAATGTCCCGATCCAGTACCGCAAGGTCATCGACCCGCCTGAGGGGGTTCTCAGCGACGAGGAGGTCTTCGAGCGGATCTTCAAGCGGCTCGGCGAACTGGAAGCGGAAGAGGCTGCGAAGGGGCCTGCGAAGGCCGTTCCACAGGGCATCCGCGCGGAGGAGTGAAACATGGGAGAACTACTGATCAAGAACGGGTTTGTCTTTGACCCTCTTCAGGGGATCAAGGGCGACCGCATGGATATCGGAGTCAAGGACGGAAAGATCGTCGAGGCGGGCACCCTCAGCGCCCCGAAGACGATCGACGCTACGGGCATGGCCGTGATGGCGGGCGGCGTGGACGTCCACTCCCACGTTGTCGGGCCGAAGGTGAACGTCGGCCGGCTCTTCCGGCCTGAGGACAAGCTCTTCAAGAGCCCCCACAAATCCCCTACATGCAGCCGCATGGAGATGGGCTCCTCGGTCCCCTCCACGTTCAAGACCGGTTACGACTACGCCCGGATGGGCTACGTCTTCGTCAACGAAGCGGCGATGCCGCCGCTCCACTCCCCGCACGTCCACGAGGAGATCCGGGATACCCCGATCATCGACAACGCCGCGATGCCGGTCTTCGGGAACAACTGGTTCACGCTTGAGTATCTCAAGAACCACGAGATCGAGAACAACGCCGCGTATACCGCCTGGCTTCTCCGGGCGACCCGCGGGTTCGGCATCAAGGTCGTCAACCCCGGCGGATCCGAAGCCTGGGGATGGGGGCTGAACTGTGTCAACATCAACGACCCGGTTCCCTACTTCGACATCACGCCGGCGGAGATCGTGAAAGGCCTCATCGAGACGAACGAGCACCTCGGCCTCCCGCACTCGGTGCACCTGCACTGCAACAACCTCGGGAACCCCGGCAACTACACCGACACGATCGATTCGCTCAAACTCGCCGAGGGCTACACCCCGAAGAACAATTTCGGCCGCGAGCAGGTGCTGCACCTCACGCACCTGCAGTTCCACTCCTACGGCGGCGACTCCTGGGGGAACTTCGAGTCCCGGGCAAAAGACGTGATGGACTACGTCAACGCCCACGACAACATCACCGTCGATATCGGCCAGGTGACCCTCGACGAGACCACCACGATGACCGCCGACGGGCCGTTCGAGCACCACCTCTGCTCCCTCAACCACCTGAAGTGGGCGAACACCGACGTCGAACTCGAGACCGCCGCGGGCGTCGTCCCCTACATCTACAGCCCGAACGTCAAGGTCTGCACCATCCAGTGGGCCGTCGGCCTGGAACTGGCCCTCTTCTCGAAGGACATGATGCGGACATTCATCACCACCGACCACCCGAACGCCGGGCCGTTCACCCGCTACCCGCGGGTCATCGCCTGGCTGATGAGCAGGGCCGCACGTGACGAGACGATGAAGACGTTCAAGTGGCTTGACCGGACGATCGACGCCACCTCCATCGACAGCATCGACCGTGAGCTCGACCTCTACGAGATCGCGCAGATGACCCGTGCAGGGCCGGCAAAGGCGCTCGGCATCAGCAATACCTACGGCGGGCTCGCCCCCGGCATGGATGCCGATATCGCCGTCTACGCCCTCAACCCGGAGAACATGCCCTCCGACCCGGCGGAGATTGAGAAGGCCTTCTCGCGGTGCGCCTGGCTGGTCAAGGACGGCGTCGCGACCGTCCGCGACGGTGAGATCGTCGCGGAGCCCGCAAAGCGGACGGTCTGGGTCGACGTGAAGGTCCCGGAGAACGCGCAGGTGCAGAGAGACATCTACGAGCACTTCCTCCGGCACTACAGTGTGAAACTTGACAACTACTCGCTCTTTGAGGAACACCTCCACAACCCGCGGGTGATCGAGGTCAATACAACAGAATGAGGTGACGAGAAGCATGAAGACAGTAACCCTCACCCTGACCAACCCCTCAGAACTTATGCTCGAGGGCCAGAACATCACTCCGGACAACTTCGCAGGCAAGAAAGCCGCCGAGATAGCCACTCTCGACGTCTGGGAAGGCAAACAGAAGGGCCCGCTCGGGAAGTACTTCACCGTTGAAGGCAACGGCGGAGCGACGGCGGCCGAGACGAAGATCGTCCTCCGCGGGGACTGCACCCGCGTCAAAAGAATCGGACAGCAGATGACCGCCGGCGAGATCGTCATCGAAGGCAACGCCGATATGTACATCGGCGGCTGGATGAAAGGCGGAAAGATCCACGTGAAAGGAAACGTCGACTCGTTCTGCGGCATCGGGATGGAAGGCGGCGAGCTCGTCATTGACGGAGAAGCCTACCACCACCTGGGTTCATCGCCCCGGGGCGAATGGCGCGGCATGCGGGGCGGGCTGATCCGGGTGGCCGGAAATGTCGGCAACGACACGGCCACGTTCATCAACGGCGGGACGATCATCATCGGCGGCGACGCGGACATCCACGTCTCCACCCACGGCGAGGGAGGCACCGTTGTCATCAAGGGCAACGCGAAAGGCCGTGTCGGCGGACAGATGGTGAAAGGCGACATCTACGTCTTCGGGGAGATCGAGAACCCGCTCCCGGGATTCAAGATGGTCGGCGAGGTGGAGCAGGAGGTCGACGGTGTGAAGGGGCGCTTCGTCCACTACATCGGGGATCTCGGCGAACGCCATTCGGTCTCCAAGGGCAAGACGGTGTATGCAAATATCTACACCCGGATCTAACTTTTTTTATGCGAAAGCGGCCAGGCCGCCGGGAAGAGGCGATGATGTGGGTATGACGCCATGATGAGGCGGCGCCTCGCAGTGAAACCGCTTGCACAGGTCCGGGCGATGATGTGCTCGGCCTTCCCCCGCCCCGACCGGATCGCCACCCTTCCGGTTGCCGGGGCTGCCGGACGGGTGACGACAGCGCCCGTATCTTCATTCCTGACGATCCCGGCAGGGGACATTGCATCAAGAGACGGATTTGCCGTCGTGAGCGGCGAGACCCTCGGTGCGCGTGACGGGAGCCCCGTCCCGCTCAAAAACCCCTGCCGGGTGAACACGGGGAACGCGATCCCTCCCGGATACGATGCGGTCGTCATGATCGAGGATGTCGCGGGGAGAGACGGCGCCTGGAGCACAAAGAAAGCGGTGCTCACGGGAGAGCATATCTTTCCTGACGGCTCCGAGATCCGTCGGGGCGACCTGATCCTCCCGGCCGGGCACCGGATACGCCCCTGCGATATCGGGGCGCTCCTCTCCTGCGGGATCGTCACGGTGGACGTCCGGGAGGTGAGGGTCGGCCTCATCCCGACAGGGAGCGAACTGGTTCCGGCAGGCAGCCTCCCCGGGTCGGGAGGGGCTGTCGAGAGCAACACCGCCGTTAGCGCGGCACTGCTCGGCGAGGCCGGCGCTACCTGCACCCGCTACGGAATCGTCCGCGACGATCCCGTGCTGCTCCGGGAGGCCATCGAGCGGGGCATCCGCGAAAACGACATGCTCCTGATCTCCGCCGGTTCATCGGCAGGCACGCGCGACTTCACCGCCGCCGTCATCGCCGGACTCGGGGAGGTGCTTGTCCACGGCATCGCGATGAAACCGGGTTTACCGGCGATCGTCGGCCGGATCGACGGCAAACCGGTCATCGGGCTCCCGGGTTACCCGATCGCGGCCCTGACGGCCGCACGGGAACTCGCCCTCCCGCTGCTCGCGGCATGGGGATTCTCTCCCCCGCCGGTAGAGCGCCTCCGCGCCCGGCTCGCCGGGACGGTCACGGCGGACCCCGGCTACGACGAGTTCGTCCAGATCGTCGTCTCCCGGGCAGGCGACGGGTATGCCGCGACCCCCCTGCCGCGAGGGGCCGGGCCGCAGATGGCGCTGGTGCATGCAAACGCCTGCCTGCACGTCCCGAGAGGAACCGGGAAGATCGACGAGGGCACCGACGTCGAGATCCTGCTGACCGGGCAGTGCCGTGAGCAGGGCGAAGTCTGCGAACCCGCGCTGGATCGAAAAGAGACGGTTCCCGTGAAGGACAGCACCTGACGGGACTTCCGCGCTCAGGTTCCCGCCGTACCGCCGGTCGTACTCCCGGCCGAACCCTTCCGGCAGTCCCCTCCATCGCCGTCGTCGCCGCAGGTCTCCAGCAGGGGACGGATCCGCTCCTCGAACAAGGGGAGCCTCTCCCGGAACTCGCGTGCGAGCAGGAACGTCCGGACGGCGTCACCCATCCCGCGGTGGGCGGCAAGGAGGTGGCGGCACTCTCGCGGGACAGGGTACCTGAAGTGCGTCGAGGCAACTGTTCCATCGGCGGCGGAGAATTCAATGAGCCGGGCGAGGCGATCGAGGGAGAGAACCTGTTTCATCCTGAAATGGCGCCGGATCTCCCGCTGGAGGTCGACCAGCATGCACCCGTCGAGCGAGAAGTCCGCGGCACGGAAGGCCCGCTTCTCCATGCTGGCAGCAAAGACGACGATTGCCGGGACGTCCCCGGCCGAGACGTGCGACTCCATGAAGAGGCGGAGATCGGCAAACGCATTCCGGGCCGTCGCCCTTGCCACGGGCATCCCGCCGCCCGGGATCCGGTAGGAGTGATCGTAGGGCATTCCATACTCGCCGCGCCCCATGTTCGCCACGGTCGTCGCGACGCCGGATGTCCTGCCGCACTCGTCGGTCACCTTCTTCCATATCTCGACATCGACGTCGTAGCGGAACTGCTCGCCCAGGTAGCAGACGCTGTCATCTTGTGGCCGATGGACAACCGCACCGATCTCGATCGGCATCATGACCGCCCGGCAGGTGCCATAGACATAACCGAACTCGATGTCCAGGTAGACGTGTCTGGTCGCCTCGTCCGCTTCCGGCTGCACCACGAGTAAGTATCTCTTCGGCGGCAACGAAAAGGTTTCCCGGATGCCCCGTCTCCAGCAAAGGTTTATCCAGCAAGAGATAAGCCATTCTATAAAGAAGAACGGCAGGGCGCCCTGCACCCGACGAAGATGAAACTCTCCACCCTCTGGACCAGGATCCGCATCGGCGGCTTTTGCGGGAAGAGGCTCACCCGACGCCCGGGGCCCGTCGCCCTCGACCGGGAAGGTGAGGTGCGTGCGCTCCTCGCCCGCCCCCCGTTCGGGATCACCGATCTTACCGAGACCACCCTCCCCCTCTACGACCGGGCGCTGACCCACCGCTCATACGCAAATCAGGGAGAGTACCCGGCAGTGACGTTCGAGGACAACGAACGGCTCGAGTTCCTGGGGAACTACGTCCTCGACTTCGTCATAGCCGACCACCTTTACGGCGAGTACGACCTCCCGCCGGGTGAGATGAACCGGAGGCTCCAGGTGACCAGGAACACGAAACTCGCCGAGATCGTGCGACGGCAGGGCCTCGGCATCGACGGTGCCGTCAGGGGACGCGGGCAGGTGCCGACCGACTCGATCGTCGCCGACGCCTTCGAGGCCCTGATCGGCGCGATCTACCTCGATCGCGGCCTCGACGTGGCGCGGGATGTGGTGCTTGCGATATTCGAGGAGGAGATCGCGGAGTGCGATACCCACAGGAACTACCGCGGGAGGCTCCAGGAGTTCGTCGCCCGGGAGAACCTCGGCGAACTCGAGTACGCCTTCCGCCAGACCGGCCCGGGGAACAGCCCGGTCTGGGCTGCACGGGTGACCGTCGGGGGGGTTTTGTTCGGAGAGGGGCGAGCAAGGACCAAACAGGGCGCAGCGATGCTCGCGGCAAAGGAGGCGCTCGGGCGCTTCGGAGAGGGGTGAGGTGCGGACGGTCGGCAGGGACGCGACCGTCGCGGTCGTCCGGTGCGACGATTACACGCCTGAGACGGTCGATGCGGCCGTCCGCCGCGCGATCGATCTCATCGGCGGCATCGGGAGGTTTGTCGCGCCGGGAGAGAGCATCCTCCTCAAACCGAACCTCCTGCAGGGGCAGGAGCCGGAGCGGTGCGTCACCACCCACCCGACGGTCGTCGCTGCCGTCGCCCGGCTCCTCGTGGAGCACGGGTGCCGGGTCGTCATCGGCGACAGCCCCGGCGCCGGGATCGTCTACAGCGAGGCGAACCTGCGGCGGGCGTATTCGCGGAGCGGGTTTGCCGCGGCGGCCGAAAAGACCGGCGCCGTCCTGAACTACGATACCGGTTCCGAGATCATCTCGTTCCCGGAAGGCGAGGTGATGAAACAGTTCTCCATCATCACTCCCGCCGTCCGGGCCGACGCGATCGTGGTCGTCTCGAAGGCGAAGACCCACATGTGGACGCGGATGACCGGCGCCGCAAAGAACCTCTTCGGGCTGATTCCGGGGCTGGAAAAACCGGTCCACCACTTCCGGTTCCAGGACGAGTACGCCTTCGGCAAGATGCTCGTCGATCTCAACGAGTGCATGAAACCCCGGCTCCAGATCGTGGACGCGGTCGTCGGGATGGAGGGGGACGGGCCCCAGTCGGGGAGCCCGAGAACGATCGGGGTCATCCTCGCCGGAAGCGATTACGCGGCCGTGGACACCGTCCTCGCGCGGCTCATCGGCATGGACCCGCTCGAGATCGGGAGCACGAGAAGCGCTGTCGAGCGCGGGCTGTTCGACCCCGAGAGTCTCCGGACGGTCGGCGAAGACCCGGCGGAGTTCACGGTCCCGGACTTCCGGAAACCCTCGACCTACGCCGGCGGCCGGACAGGCATCTGGCGGCAGGTGGTCACCGCCGTCGTCCAGCGGTTCGGGAGGACCTACGCCCCCCGGCCCGGCGTGATCGCTTCTTCGTGCATAGGCTGCCGGAAGTGCGAGCGGATCTGCCCGGTGCAGGCGATCACCATCGCCGAAGGCAGGGCGACGATCGATCTTGCGCGCTGCATCCGGTGCTACTGCTGCCATGAGATCTGCACCGAGGGCGCCATCGGCCTCTCGCGGAGCCTCACCGGACGATTCCTCGCCCGCCTGCTCGGGTGAGGAAGGGGCGGGCCAAAAAACTCATGAGAGATCGGGGAAGAGCAGGGGGTCATGCCATGCCCGTTCTGCAACCCGGCCCCCGAAGATATTGTTGCCGAAAACGACCTCTGCTACGCCCGCTACGATATCCACCCGGCGAGTCCCGGTCACCTGCTGGTGATCCCGTTCCGGCACGTGACGAGTTACTTCGATACGACAACCGAAGAGCGAATGGCTCTTGCCCGGCTCATCGACGACTGCCGGGCGCTCACCGACCGCGAACGGCACCCCGACGGCTACAACATCGGCGTCAACGTCGGTGAGGCCGCGGGGCAGAACGTCATGCACGTCCACATCCACTTCATCCCGCGCTACCGGGGAGATGCCCCGGGCGAGCACGAAGGGGGCGTGCGGCGCGTCGTACCGCAAAGAGAGGGGTAGCGGCAGAGGCCTGGCGCCCGATGCACGGGCAGTCAATTTTGGAATGATTAATAATGTAGGTAAGGCATAGTTACCCTACGAGGGACAATAGTGCAGACGCTGCTCTTTCTAATAGTATTCCCCATCCTCGTTGCGTGCCTTTTATTGTTCGTGAAGCGGACGACACTTCGCTACGCGGTGGTGACCCTCTCGGCTCTCGCTATCGGCGGGGCATCGATATACCTGCTCATGCGGTATGCCTTCGAGGGCGCGGTCTATTTCGCCGCGCCTTCGGAGACGGTCGGCCTCGCCATGGTAGTCATCGAGATGGGTCTTGCGCTCTTCATCATCTACATGGGCGCAAAGTTCAGGAACTACCTGGCAATCGCGCTGGCCGCCATCCAGGCGGCGCTGGTGGTATACCTCGAGATGACGTTCTCGGGGAGCCTTCATGCGGCGAACAACCTCTTCATCGACCAGTTCTCCATCATCATGGCCCTGATCATAGGGCTCATCGGGAGTCTCATAGCCGTATACGCGGTCAGGTACATGGAGACGTATCACCGCCACCACCCGGAGGTGCGCGACCGGCAGACGTTCTTCTTCTTCGTCATCTTCGCCTTCCTCGCCGCGATGTTCGGCCTGGTCTTCTCCAACAACCTCATGTGGGTCTTCTTCTTCTGGGAGATCACCACCATCAGCTCGTTCCTGCTGATCGGCTACTCGGAGACCGAAGAGGCAACGAAGAACGCTTTCCGCGCCCTGGTGATGAACCTTCTCGGCGGGGTCGCCTTCGTCGTGGCGATCATCCTCCTCGCCGCAACCGAACCGACGAGCGGGGGCATCGATCTCGCCCGGGTGCTCGCCTCAGGCGACACGGCCGTCGTCCTGATCCCGGCCGTCCTGATCGGGTTTGCCGGGATCACGAAGGCTGCGCTGATGCCCTTCTCCTCCTGGCTCCTCGGGGCGATGGTGGCCCCGACCCCGGTCTCGGCCCTGCTCCACTCGAGCACCATGGTCAAGGCCGGCGTCTACATCCTGGTCAGGTTCTCGCCGGTCTTCGCGGGGACGTTCGCCGGGTTCTCCATCGGCCTCGTCGGCGGAGTGACCTTCCTCGTTGCGTCCGCGATCGCGATATCGCGGAGCGACGCGAAGTCGGTTCTCGCCTACTCGACGATAGCAAACCTCGGGTTGATAGCCGCCTGTGCGGGTGTCGGGACTTACATGCTCGTCTGGGCAGCGATCCTCCTGATCGTCTTCCACGCCGTCGCGAAGTCGCTCCTCTTCCTCGGGACCGGAGTGATCGAGCAGCGGACCGGGAGCCGCAACATCGAGGACATGGAGGGCCTGATCGTCCGGATGCCGAAGATGGCGGTGATGATGTTCATCGGGATCGCCGGTATGTTCCTTGCACCGTTCGGTATGCTGATCTCCAAGTGGGCGGCGATCGAGGCGTTCGTCCAGGTCCCCTTCGGCCTGATCTTCATCGCCATCCTCGCCTACGGGAGCGCCGTCACGGTCTTCTTCTGGGCGAAGTGGATGGGTAAA
>JAQVVW010000034.1 GCA_028698765.1 Methanoculleus sp.
GCAGTTCGATCCCCCGGTGCCCTTCAGCCCCACGAAGATCCTGATCCTCGAAGGGCTGCACCCCTTCGTCACGGGGACGCTCCGGGACCTGATCGACTTCAAACTCTACGTCGACCCCGACCCGGACGTCAAGCGCGCCTGGAAGATCAAGCGCGACGTGGAGAAACGGGGCTACTCGGTCGATACGGTCGTCCGGGAGATGGAGGCGCGTAAACCCGACTACGAGCAGTACGTCGCGCCGCAGTGCCTGTTTGCGGATGCGGTCATCCGGATCGCCTTCTCGAAGTACGGCAGGGATGTGAGCGAGGAGCGCAACGTCTACCGCGTCACCCTCTGCCAGAGCAGGCTTGAGAAGAGCATCGGCGACGTCGACCTCTCGATCGACCTCTTCGGGCTCCTCTCGCTCTCCGAGCGCGACTTCATGGTCGAGTTCACCACCGAGGATGTCGGCGGGGAGGCGATGGGGGCGCTCACGTTCGACGGGGAGTTGAGCGACACCGTTGCACGAAAACTGGAGCGCAACATCGAGATCCAGACGCAGGTGGAGCCGATCGATCTCAGCCAGGGCGGCGACTACCTGACGGCCGGGGATATGGCCCAGCTCATCCTCGCCTGGCGGATCATCAACCGGCGGATCTTCATCGAGAGCGCGCCGGGGACAGACGGCGGGGGACGGAAGACCTCTGACGGGAACGGCGGGTGCGGATGCGGCCGGCGGTGATTCTATCGCTCGCCGGCACCCGGAATCTCGAACGGTCGTGTGAGAGAAGATAGATAAGAGCGCCCGGAGAACGTGTAACGATGGATAGGATCGAGCGGTTCTCGACCATCGCGCCCGATATCGGCAATATCTTCCGGTATATGAGCGTCGCCACAGCGGCGCCGATTCTCGTGGCGGTGATCTACCGCGAGTGGGAGATGATCCTGCCCATGGCCTCCGTCCCGGTCGTCCTCCTCCTCCTCGGCATGCTCCTTCGCCGGGTGCCCCGCGAGGACCGCGAGGCGCCCCTCTCCGCCGCCCTCATGGCGGTCGCCCTGATCTGGCTCGTCATCGCGATGGTGAGCGCGCTCCCGTTCTGTCTCGGGCTCGGCGTCCCGTACCTCGACGCCGTCTTCGAGGCGATGTCGGGATGGACGGACACCGGGCTGACAATGATGCGGTCGGTCGAAGACCTGCCCCGGACGCTCCTCTTCTGGCGGTCGCTGATGCAGTGGCTCGGCGGTCTCGGGATCGTCGCCTTCACCATCGCGATGGCCTCGAGGACCGGGCTGACCCAGTTCCGCCTCTACCGATCGGAGGGGCGATCAGAGGCTCTGATGCCGAGCGTCGTCGCAACAGGCATGGAGATGTGGAAGATCTACCTGGTGCTGACCGCGGCGTCGATCGGACTCATCCTCCTCTCGGGGGTACCCCTCTGGGACGCGGTGAACATTGCCCTCGTCGCGATCTCTACCGGGGGGTTCACCGTCCACTCGGGCGGGATCCCGTTCTACAACAACCCGCTGCTTGAAGTCCTCATCGTCCCGGTGATGATCGCAGGCGCCCTCCCGTTCAAACTCTACTACCTCCTCTACCGGGGGAAAGGCACCCGGTTCTTTGACGACCAGCAGGCACGCCTCCTCTTCATGCTCGTCGCGCTCGGGATCGTCGTGATTGCGTGGGATCTCGTCACGCTCACCGCGGCCGATCTCCCGACAGCCATCCGCCAGGCGCTCTTCATGTCGGCGGCGGCGGTCACCACTACCGGGTTTCAGGTCGCCTCCCCGAACGAATGGGCGAGCGTGACCGTCCTCTTCCTCGCGATGCTGATGGTGATCGGCGGAGCATCCGGGAGCACCGCGGGCGGTATCAAACTCTCCCGGGTGGTTCTCGGGTTCCAGAGCCTGGTCTGGTGGTTCCGGCGGATGTTCGTCTCGGGGAACGTGCTCGTGCCCTTCAAGTACGACGGCAGGGTGATCCCGAAGAACGTCGCCGACCTCGAGGTCTCCCGGAACATGCTGACGATCATGCTCTACTTCTTGATCATATTCGTCGCCACGATACTGGTGATGCACCTGCAACCGACGGCCTTCGACTCGAGCAACGTGATCTTCGAGGTCGTCTCGGCGATGTGCAACAGCGGCATATCCACCGGGTTCGTCTCGCCCGACATGGCCGATTCGGGAAAACTCCTCTTCATCCTGATCATGTGGATCGGGCGTCTCGAGGTCATCCCGGTGATCATGCTCGTCATGGGCCTCTTCAGGAAGTCCGACTGAGAGATCGCCCACCAGAGACGGGCGGTGCCCTGCTATCTAAATCAGAGGTCATCCCGAAGAGATCCTGAACCTCTCCGGCACCCCCTGATCGGAACACGCACCTCCTGTATGTCCAGGATAGAGAACAGATGGCAGAAGCCCAGGATGAAACGGCTTCCCATCGGGTATCGCCACTCGGGGGAGGGCCGGAGTGGGACACCCCCTCCCGGCAAAAGCACCCCGGGATCACCTCAAAGACTGAAGAACCGGGACATCCAGGACCCGAGCACCGAAGAACAGCGTTTCCCGGGGTCAACCGGCCCGGTTCTCCCGGAAAAAAAGGAACCGGCCGGATCACTCCGGCTGGTGGTGCAGGTACAGGTCGTCCACTGCCGCCCTGTTCCCGCCGTTCTTGACGAGCATGTCCATGTAGGTGTGAACCTCCGGGGCATACTTCTTCAGGACCTCAGGCGAGGTGTGGTAGAGCATGAAGGCCTCGGCGAAGATCGCCGCCTCCCGCTCCTCACCGGCGGGTGCGGTTATCCGGGCCAGGTAGGTGCCCGGGTCTTCGGCAAGCGCCGCAAACGCCTTGCTCTCGCCAACCCCCGTCGTGTGGTAGACGCGGTAGCCCACCTGCTGGACAAAGACCTCGTCGGCTCGCGCCGGGTCCCTGTCCGACCGGATGTAGACGGCGTTCTCCTCCGGGACGTAGACCCCGCTCACGTCCCCGCTCACACCCTCCCGCTTGAACGCATCGTTTCTGCTGTCGATATAGACGGTGAGGTTCTCGATGAACTCTTCCCGGATCTTGGTGCTCTGCTGCAGCACCAGGGCCTCCGCAAGCGCAGCTTCAGTGCCGCTCCCATCCCTGTTCTCAAGGTGGAAACCGGCGACCGGGCTGACTGAAAAGACCGAACAGACGACGAAGATGAGGATCGCCGCCGCAACCAGCCGTGATCGGAATCGTGGATCCATAGTCTGTTTCCCCCTGCTTGACAAGAGTTTCAAATTGTTCATTATATACTTTTTCAATTTTAAAAAACGAATTATAAATGTTAGATTATTAAATCCCTCCGGGAGAAGGAAATCTCAAGGAGAAGAAGCCGCGAGCGTCGCCGATCGCCCTACAACAAAGCATATATAGTTCCGCCGGACGAACCGCATCCGACACCTAATTACCCATGCAAGCGCATAATAGATGTAATGAAACAGATCGCCCTCTACGGGAAGGGGGGAATCGGAAAATCCACCACTGCAGCAAACCTCTCGGCAGCACTCGCGGGGGAGAACCTCAATATCCTGCAGATCGGCTGCGATCCGAAGCACGACAGCACCCGGATGCTGATGCACGGGACCTGGATCCCGACCGTCCTCGACCTCATCCGGGAGCGCGGAGACGAAAACATCACCGTCGACGACGTGGTCCACCTGGGCTTTGGCGGCGTGCGCTGCGTGGAGGCGGGAGGGCCCGAGCCCGGGATCGGGTGTGCCGGCCGGGGGATCATCGCGACGTTCCAGCTCCTGGAACGCCTCGACGCCCTCAAGGGCGATGTGATCGTCTACGACGTCCTCGGCGACGTCGTCTGCGGCGGGTTTGCGATGCCGATGCGCGAGGGGTACGCGCAGGAGGTCTACCTGGTCACCTCCGGCGAACTGATGTCCATCTACGCGGCAAACAACATCGCAAAAGCCATTGCGCGCCTCTCGCGCCGGGTGCGGAGCAGGTGTACCCTCGGGGGCGTCATCTGCAACGCAAAGAACATCGAGGGCGAGCAGGAACTCGTGGAGGAGTTCGCCCGCCGGATCAACTCCCGGCTCATCGCCTACATCCCCCGCTCCCGGGTCGTGCAGGTCGCGGAACTGCAGAAGCAGACGGTCGTCGAGTACGCCCCAGAATCCGACCAGGCCGCGGTCTACCAGGAACTGGCACGCACGATCCAGAGAAACGAGACGACAAGCATCCCCACACCCCTCGAGATGGATGAACTCGAATCCTTCGCCCTCGAATTCGTCCAGGTTTGAGGGGTGCACCCTGACCGGGGCGCTCTCGGTACTCACGGAGGTACGGGACGCCATCGCCGTCATCCACGGCCCTGCGGGGTGCACGCACCATAACTTCTCCCTCCTGCACGCTACCCACCTCGCAAACGACCGGCTGGAGGCTCCCCGCCTCCTCTCCACCCGCCTGACAGAGAACGGCATCATCTTCGGGGGCGAAGACGCACTGGAGGAGACCCTCGCGCGGGCGGTCTCGCTCTCGCCCGCCGCCGTCTTCGTCCTCTCGACCTGCATCGTCGAGACGATCGGAGACGACGTCGCGGCGATCTGCGCGAAACACCGGGACGTTCCGGTGATCGCGGTCCCGACCGCCGGGTTCCTCGGCGGGGTCTTCGAGACGGGGGTGAAGAACGCCCTCTCCTCCGTCGCATCGCTTGCCGGTCCTGCGGACGAAAAAACCCTCTCGGCAAACCTGATCGGCGAGAAGAACCTGGAATACGGCGTCGAGGAGAACGCAGCCGAGATCGTGCGCCTTCTCTCCCGGCTCGGCATAGGAGTCAACCTCCGGTTCGTGCGGGGGATCGAGACGCGGGATATCGGGCGGCTCGGATCGGCCGCCGTCAACATCCTCCGGGAGCCGGCGCTCCGCCCGGTCGGCGAAGACCTCCAGCGGAGGTTCGGTACGCCGTACGTGGACTCGTTCCCGGCGGGCCTCGCCGGGACGTGCCGCTTCCTCGAAGAGGTCGGCCGGAACTGCGGCATCGACGCCGACGCCGCCGTCGAGGAGGAGCGGGCCTACCAGGCGGAGATGCTCGGGGCGTTCGACGACATCGCCGGGAGCCGGGTATCGTTCCAGTCGCCCCACCCGATGCTCAGGGGCGATCCGGGCGCGGAAGCCATCTGCACCGAATGCGCCGGGGCTCTCGATCTTGCGGTCGAAGAGGACGGGGCGGCGATCCCGCTCCCCTACCCGGCGCCCGTCGGGACCGCCGGCCTGCGGCGGATGCTGAACCGGTGGCGGGTGCTGATCCGGGAGAAGCGGCGCGGGTGAAGGGGCACCAGGCAGCTTCGGCACCCGCACAATCTCATTTATATCCTCTCCGCAGAAAGGACTCATCGGAGTGAGTGTCAGAATGTTCAAACGCATCCTGGTTCCAACGGACTTCTCGGAGCCGTCCATGAAGGTGCTGGACTATATCCCCGTGCTGCACGAGGCGGGAACCCGGGAGGTGGTCCTCGTCCACGTCCTCGATCCCAGGGAGACCCCGCTCGCCGCTTCAGGCGGGCAGGGATTCCTCGGAACCGTGCCAGACCGGGAGAGCGAGGTCCAGCGGCAATACCGCGAAAAGGCCCGGCACCGGATCATCGATATCCGCCGGACGCTCGAAAAACAGGGCATGCAGGTGATCGTCCGCACACCCGTCGGAACGCCGGGAGCGGGGATCGTGGCCGCGGCGGATGCTGATGGGGTCTCGCTCATCGTCATCGGCTCCCACGGCAGCTCGAACCTCCGCGACCGCCTGCTCGGGACGGTCTCGGAGTACGTGATCAAGAACGCCCGCCAGCCGGTCCTGGTCATCAAGCGCGACACGGTCATCGGAGGGTGAAGGCTCCCCCCGACAGACCAGACGAACCCCCTTATTTTTCCTGTCGGCTCTCCAGCAGGATCCGGATCGCCCGCAACTCCTCCACGACCGCATCGACGGTCAGCGGCTCTTCCGGCGCACCCTCGACCGCAACCGGCCCGGTCCTCCGCACGAAGTTCATGATCTTCTCCTGGAGATCCCTCGGGTCGGCTATCCCGTTGATGACGATCTCCGCCTGTGCCTGGGCGGAGTAGCCCGCGGTCTGCACCCTGACCGCCGAGAAGGAGAAGAAACGCATCAGGGGCCCCTGGGAGATATCGACGTTCGTGATCCGGTTGTAGGGGACGATCCCCGTCTGCCGGAACCAGACCCCGCGCTGCCAGGTCACCTCGGTGACGCTGAGCCGGTAGACGATGCTCTCGTGGTAGAGCGGTATCCAGTAGGCGACAAAGGCGATGATGGCGAGCGACGGGATGACGATGGCGAGAGCGACGGACGGCGGGCTGAAGATGACGAGGGGAATGAGCCACGGCAGAACGAGGACGACGACGGCCAGGACCAGGGACGCGTAGAGGTACGACCGGAACTGCGGCACCGGTTTGAACGCTTCTCCTATGCGAAAGGTGATGAGGGGCATGGTATCGCATCATTCTCTACCGGAGCAGATTAAATCTTCCCGGCCGGTGAGGTCTCTTCGGAGGATGCAGCGATCGCCTCCCTCGCCGAAGTAGGCCGGGCAGAACTCCATCTCCAGAAAGCCGTGCCTCGCGTAGAGCGCCCGGGCGGCACGGTTCTCCGGCGCGACCGAGAGATAAACCTCATACGCACCCCGCTCCCGGAGGGCGGCGATGACGGCGGCAACGAGGCTCTCCCCGAACCCCCTGCGCCGGTACCGCTCCGCCACCACCAGCCGGACGATCCATCCCGTTGTCTGCCGGCGCTGGACGAACGCACCGATGGTGTAGCCGACGACCTCCCCGCCGCATTCCATAAACGAGAAAGATATCGGCAAAGAGGACGCCGGCCTGCCGGATGAAGACCTCGGGCTTGCACCCTTTCGGGCTGTTCTCCCGCTCGAGACCACAGACCGCCGGGAAATCCTCATCAAGGTATCCCCTGATCGTCGGTTCCATGCCGGTACATACGTCGCGATGTAAAAAAGAGGAGACGAACCCCGGCGAAAGACCCTCCCGGGGTGCTCACTTCTTCGTGCCCTTCTTGAGCATATCCCGTGCCATCTTGTAGGTCTCGATCTTGTACTGCATCATCTCGATGTGTTGTTCCTTCATCTTGATGCGGGACTCGATCATCCGTACCATCAACTGCCGCATCTCGTCTTCGTCGAGGAGATCGTACATCTTCCCGAGAAGCATGTCGTGGGCGCCGTAACCGCCGTGATGTGTCATACCATAACCCCCCCTCATACCGGCCCGCCCTGCGGACGAGCCGGCTCTCCGGTATCCGCCGGGTGATAAATATCTTATGGCAGGTACGGCTGCTCACCGGGAGGGCGTGAAGAGATCGTCGCGTTCTGCCCGGTTCCGGTTGATGCAGGCGTTGAGCACCTCTTCCATCAGCCGGAGCGCCCCTTCCACCCCGGCGACCGCGTGGGAGGAGAGAGCGACCCTGTCCCGGAGCGGCAGCGTCAGCCCGACGAACGCGGCGCCGGGAGCGATCGCCGCCTCGTAGGAGGAGCCGAGGATCAGGTTGGGTTCGGTGTTTTGGATCATATCCCGGATGGCGGAGAAGTCGGTCGTATGCGTGACGCCGTTACCGGAGGAACCGCCCCGGGCGGCGACGCAGGCGATCTCGGCACCGAGGTAGCGATCGAGGAGGTCGGCGGCAAACGAGGCGTATGCGGCGCCGCCGGCGATCGCCACGCGGGGTGGGTCGAACCTCCTGAGGTATTTATCGCAGGCCTTCCGGATCCGGGCATCGGCCCACGCGACTTCTTCCATGACCGGGCGGGGATCCACGCCGTCGATCTCGACGGTAAGCCGCTCGAACGTCTCACTGACCGCATCGAGGCCGAGGAGCGAGCCACAGGAGGTTCCGACGCCGCTCGCGAGGTCAGGGTTCGTCCCGACGGTGAACGGCGCCGCCCGGCGGGTCGCGGCGTAACGGTCGAGGCAGAAGGTAGTGGCGACCGGCGCCCCGGCCAGGTTGAGCAGACGCCGCGCCTCGAGGGCGTTTCCCCGGCAGAAAGGGTCGGTGCGGCAGATGCCGTCGATGTTGACGCCCGGAACGTCGGGGTCGACCACCGGCGCGATCGTATCGAGCGCACGGCGGTAGCCGGCCTCGAGGTCGCCGAGAAACCCGGGGCTGTCGACGACGAGGATCTGCCCGTCGCCGGCAAGGTCGCCGATATCCTCCCCCATGATGGCGGGCACGCAGGTGTTGACCACGGCTATCCGGGCGTAGCGACCGTCGAGTTCCCGGATCACCTCCGCGAGGCGGGACTCCGTCCCGAAGATGATCTCGTTCTCGACGAGGAACGTCCCGTGGATGGGAACCCCGACGAGCGACGCGGGGTAGAAGTAACATCCGCTCGAACCGTGGACGACGACGGCGAGATCCTCGAACCCCGCGAGGCAGGCGACCGCCCCGGTCATCGCACAGGGCCAGAGGGGGTTCTCGCACGGTGTATGCTGGTCGTTTTGCATCGGTCTAGAAGATCATGGCGGTGCGGGGATATAAAAGACGGGGAACGACCGGGTCGTCGGGTGCACCCGTGAGTGGGGCGTGATCTTCACAGGGCGGTCTTGAAAAAAAGGGAGTGCAGAGGTCAACGCCCGTAGACGGTGGCGACCGGGATCAGGGGCTCCCGGCGGTTCCGTTGAGCACCAGTGAGGCGGGGTCCGGTAGGGCGAAGGGTGTATCTCCCATAGCGGCGCCTCTCTGGTTGTTGTCCAGCGTCAGGTTCAGGGAGTAGTAATGCATCGCAAACCGCGGACCCCATGCCGGATCCTGCCCGTGGGAGACCCTGACGTTCACCTCGTCCGACTGCGGGAACGGGACGCTGATCTCGAACATCTGGTTGTTGCCCGGGGGTGTCTGCAGGGCGGTGCCCGCGAAGACCTGCTGGTCGTTCACCTCGATAGTCATCCACCGTCCGCCGAGCGTGTCAGTCGCCGTCATGAGCCCGACGAACGTGAGGGTGTTCCATCCGATTCCCGAAGCGTCCGTGAACTGCCGCTCGACACGAGCCGTCGTCGACCCAGCGATGAGGTTGACATTGATGCCGTGCTCGCCGTGGTCGTCGATGATCATCGGGCCGTATTCGGAGCAGGGCCCGACCTCTCTTCCCGACCATGCTGCCTCGTGCGACCATCCGTCCCATCCGTCTCTCGACCAGATCCATTCGTTGGAGGCGGCAGAGGGTTCTTTAAAGGTAGCTGCTATGGTGTGATCCGCGTCTACTCCCTCGAAGGTGTAGGTCGTGCGGGCTCCGACGGATTCGCCGTCCACGGCGACGTCGTCCACGGTATAGCC